>CBFGXR010000043.1:0-9919 GCA_965652675.1 uncultured Castellaniella sp. | reverse complement strand
TCATTAGAATGCCCAAAGCAACAACGCAACTGACCGCAAATTGACCGCAGTACAGGCGGGAAATTGAGGGAAATGTCGGGAACCGGCGGGATGACAAGTGCGTTGATTTATTTGGATTTTATGAAATTTCACCTATAAATCAATGATTTATATGCGGACTCATAATCCGTTGGTGCCGAGTTCGATTCTCGGGGGGCCCACCAGAAAACACAAGGGGGAATCAATCGGCCGGACGATTGATCCCCTTTTTATTTTCCACGCCACGCAGCACTGTCAACAAGGTGTCAACCGAACAAGGGCCACCATGATCCGACACTTCACGCACGTGTTTTCCGATCTCGATGCATTGCGCGCCGATGTGACGGATGGCGAGATGGCCCGCGCCGCCAAAAGCTGCCGCTCGATCCTGGTCCAGGTGTACAGCGCCAGCGGATCCCCCGCGCATCTGCGCGGCATCGCCGGATTGCTGGCGGAATTGCTGCCCGCCGCCACGGTGGTCGGCGCGACCACGGTCGGCGAAATCGCCGCGGGGCGCCTGCTGACCGGCCAGACCGTCATCGGCTTCAGCTTTTTCGAGTCCTCGCGGCTGCAAGCCATCGCCATGCCTTGCATGCGAGGCGAGGAGTCCGGGACAGGCGCCGAACTGGGACGAAGAATCCGTGCGGGCGCGGACGACATCGCCGGCGTGCTGCTGCTGGCCACGCCGCTGAGCGTCGAGCTTGGCCCGCTGTTCACCGCCCTGGAAGCGGAAATCGGGGACTTCCCCTTGTTCGGCGGAGGCGCCGGCGACTACACCAGGATGCGGAACACCTTCGTGTTCGCGGATGGAAAGCTGTTGGACGCCGGCATCGTCGCGGTGGTCTTCACAGGCACGCAACTCGCCTTGCAGTGCGAGGCCTATCTCGGCTGGATACCGGTCAGCCACCCGATGACGGTCACGCGAACCGACGGCCCGCTCGTCAAGGAAATCGACGGCCGGCCCGCTTTCGAGATCTACCAGCGCTACCTCGGCGCACGCAAGGACGAAAGTTTCTACATGGCCGCCCTGGAATTTCCGCTGCTCATCGAGCGCGAAGGCCAATGGGTGGCGCGGGTTCCCGTGGCGGCCGGCGAAGACGATTCATTGCGGTTTCTCGGCGACATCCGCGAAGGAGAGATCGTGCACATCGGCTATGGCGATGCGGGCACGATCATCGAGCATGCGCGGGAAATACAGGCGGCCAGTGCGGATTTCGCGCCCGACGCCGTATTCATGTACAGCTGCGGCTGCCGTCGATTCCTGCTCCAGGAAGACGTCGAGCGAGAATCGCGCCCTTTCGAGGCCCACGCGCCGACTTTCGGCTTCTTCACCTACGGAGAATTCTTTGGCACCGGGCGCCTGCAATTGCTCAATTCCGCCATGGTGGCCGTGGGACTGCGTGAAGGAGAGCCGGCCCGGGCCGCGAGACCCGTGGCGGAGACAGCGAGCGGCGGCGCCCGCCCGCCGCTGGACGACCCCTACGACAGCCAGCACACGCGCGTCATTTCCAAGCTGCTGCATTTCATCAAAGCCGTCACGACGGAACTCGAAGCCACCAATCGCGAGCTCGAAAAGCGCTCCATGACCGATACCTTGACCCAGCTCGCCAATCGCATCCGCCTTGACGAGTCGCTCGAGGCGCAACTGAGTTCAACCATCCGCGGCGGCATTCCCTTCAGCGTCATCCTGCTCGACATCGATCATTTCAAACGGGTCAACGACACCCATGGGCACCTGGCGGGCGACAGCGTGCTGGTTGCCATCGCGCAGGCGCTGAGAACCCATATCCGCGCAACGGATCGGGTGGGACGCTGGGGAGGCGAAGAGTTCCTGGTGATCTGTCCCGATACCGATGCCGCGCAGGCGACCCAGCTGGCGGAGCGGCTGCGGCAAGCCATCGAGCGCCAGGCCATCCCTGAAGTCGGACACTGCACGGCAAGCCTGGGCGTCGCGGCATACCGCCCGGGCGACGATGCCTCGGGCCTGATCGCCCGTGCCGACCGGGCGCTCTACCAGGCCAAGCACGCCGGCCGCAACCAGGTCGAACAGGCGTGACCGCCCCTCGTCGCCGCCGCGCCACATCGCCCCCCACCCAGATGTGACCAATCATGGCGGCGACGGCACGAATGGGGAGAAATCCCGCAGCTGTGTAAGCGCCGGAAAATCCCCGGTCCCGCGCGCCGGTACGGGGGCCATAATTCTCATCATGAAGACCCTGATCACCCGCCGCGCCGGCCGGCTCGTCCTCGCGCTGGCCCTGGCATCCGCCCTGGGCGGATGCGCCGTCTACGAACCCGCGCCCGCCTATTACGACGGCGGCGGAGTCGTCTATGCCGGCCCGTCCGTCTATGTCGCGCCCCCCGTCTACGTGGCGCCGCCGACCTATTATTTCGGCTTCAGGTCGTGGGGCGGGCATCGGGGCCCCAGCTGGCGCGGAGGCCCGGGCTGGCATGGCGGTCACGGCTGGCGCCGCTGACCCGGATCGGCGGCCGGTTCGGTCGAGACGGTGAACCGCTGCGGATCACGCAGCCGCCACAGGCGCAAGGCCACGTGGACTTCCAGCGCGCGGCCCGCGTCGCGCCAGCCCGCCAGCAGCGCATCGACCGCTTCCAGGCGCTGGCGCAGCGTATTGATGTGCAGGGACAGGCTCCGCGCCGCCTCGGCCGCGTTGTAGCCGCAATCCAGATAGGCCAGCAGCGTGCCGGCCAGCACGGCGCGGCGCGTCTCGTGCGCGGCGGGGCCGGCATACAGCCTGCCCAGCGTGGCCGTGAAGAACCCCTCGATGGCAGCCGCGTCGGCGCGATTGAAGAGCGGCACGTACAGCGCGAGCCGGCTTTCGTCGAAAAGCTCGCCCTGCCGGCCCAGCGCATCGAGCAGATCCAGGCAGCGCCCGGCCCGCTCGAACGCCGCCGACAAGCCCTCGGGACGATCGACGACGTCGCCGACGACTCCCGAAAACACACCGCGATGGCGGCGCAGGCAGGCCTGGACCGCCGCGCGCGCCGCGTCCATCCGCGTTGCGTTGGCCAGCACGACCAGGGCATCGCCGACGTCGTCGAACAAGGCGCTCGACGTCCCCAGGCGATCCAGCAACTGGCGGCACAGGTAGGCGCAGTCTTCCCGCCCGGTCCGGACCAGCAGCAGCCGCATGGGGCGGTGGATGTCGACGCCATATTTTTCCGCCTGCTGCGCGAAGCGCCCGGAGCGGCCTCCCGGTCCATGGACGAGGCCATGCAGCACGGCCGGCGCGTCGGACATCAGGGCCAGGGTCCGCTGCGCCTTGAGCAGCAGCACGACGCCCGTCACCATGGCGCCCCGCTCGAAGATGCGGGCGGCCACTTCGCCCAAGGGTTCGGCCCCCTGCAGCACCAGCCCGCCCAGCGGACCCTCGCCGCCGACGACGGCGCAGACGGTGCGGGTCTTCCGGTAGGCGACGGAACGCCCGGTCCGGCGGCTCTCGGCCAGGGCGGCGTAGGCCGCGTCCTCGATCCAGCGGCCGTCCTCCACCGGGGCCTCGACGCCCGGTTCGCCATCGGCGGCGGCGATTTCCCGGCCCCCTTCGTCGCAGACGGCCACCCGTCCGCCCAGGCGGCGCGCCAGCATCGCGCACACGTCGGGCAGGTCGCCGCCGCGCGCCACCAGGGCGGTCAGTTGCTCGTGCGCCTCGGCCGCCGCGCGGGTGTCGGCCGTCTGGCGCGACAGCAGTTCGTTGGTCGCCCCCGCCCGCGCCAGCGCGTCGCGCGCCTGCTCGAACAGGTTCGCATTGCCGATGGCGACGGACGCCTGCGCGCCCAGCGTCGACAGGATCGAGATTTCCCAGGCCGTGTACGCACGCACGTAGCGGTCGCCCACGAACAGGACGCCGGAGACGCCCTCGGTCGTCAGCAGCGGCACGCCCAGGATCGAAGCGATGTGCTCGTCGCGCATGGCGTCGTCGATGAAGCGCGAATGATGGAAACGACCGTCGCCCGAATAGTCCGACGAGGAATAGGGGCTGCGATGGCGCGCCACATAGCCGCACACGCCGGTGTCCAGGCCGACGCGGATCCGGCAGAAACGCTCGGAAAAGGCGCCGTCCGTCGCCCGCACGTAGAAATCGCGGCGCTCCGGATCGTAGACCGACAGGTAGCCGACGTCGCAGCCCAGCAGCGCCCGGGCCCGCCGGACGATGAGTCGCAGCACTTCGTCGACATCGACGATCCGGGTCAGGTCCTGGGCGGTCTCGATCACCGCCATCAGGCCGCGCTCGCGTTGCTGGTGCTGTTCGAGCCGTTCCTTGACGGTCAGCCCCATGGACAGGATCTCCAGCGCGCGCGCCCTGTCGGCCCCGTCCGGCAGCCTGCCGATCCGCTCGCGCAGGGCCTCCAGTTCCAGGCGCCCGGCGTCCCGATGCAGCAGGCGGACGACCTCACCCTCGACCGCGAACGGAGCCTCGGGATCGTGAAGCGGGACGGCATGCGCCGCACCCGTGCCGCCGTCAGGCGTGAGCATGCTAGTCATCAACCTGCCTCATGGATGAATCAGACATAAATTCGTATAGAAAATATTTTATTCAACTATATATCGACCGCCAGCCGATCCCTACACTGATTTCATCCTCCCGGCCACGCTTCCCAGGCCGGCCCCCAGCGACTCACCCCAGGACACACTGGCATGGATTCCCAGATTCCCGATTTCCGTTCCCTCACCCCGGCGCAGCGCCTGGAGGCCATCGCCCTGAAGGCGGGACTGGACGCCGACGACGTCCGGCGCCTGTCCCTGCCCGGCGCCCTGCCCCTGGAAACCGCCGACGGCATGATCGAGAACGTGCTCGGGACCTTCGAGCTGCCCTACGCAGTGGCAGGCTATTTCCGGGTCAATGGGGCCGACGTGCTGGTCCCCATGGCGGTCGAGGAACCGTCCGTCGTCGCGGCCGCCTCCCACATGGCGAAGATCGCCCGCGGACACGGCGGGTTCCTGACCTCCAGCACGGGCCCCATCATGCGGGCGCAGATCCAGGTCCTGGACGTCTCCGATCCCTTCGGCGCGCGCCACGCCATCCTGCGGCACCGCCAGGAGATCATCGACCACGCCAACAGCCGCGACCGCATCCTGACGGGGCTGGGCGGCGGCTGCCAGGACATCGAGGTGCACGTGTTTCCGGACACCGCGCGCGGCGCCATGGTCATCGTCCATCTGCTGGTCGACGTACGCGACGCCATGGGGGCCAACACCGTCAACACCATGGCGGAAGCCGTCGCCGGCCGCATCGAGCGGATCACCGGCGGTCAGGTGCGGCTGCGCATCCTGTCGAACCTGGCCGATCTGCGCCTTTCCCGGGCCAGCGTACGGCTCCCGGCCTCGGCGCTGGACAGCGCGAGCTACCCGGGCAAGGACGTGGCCGCAGGCATCGTCGACGCCTATGAATTCGCCGCCGTCGATCCCTACCGCGCCGCGACGCACAACAAAGGCATCATGAACGGCATCGACCCCGTCGTCGTGGCCACCGGCAACGACTGGCGCGCCATCGAGGCCGGCGCGCATGCCTACGCCTGCCGCCAGGGCCGCTACACTTCGCTCTCGACCTGGGAAATCGCCGCGAACGGCGACCTGGTCGGCACGCTCGAAATGCCCATGGCCATCGGCCTGGTCGGCGGCGCCACCAAGACCCACCCGCTCGCCCGGCTGTCGCTCAAGATCCTGGGCGTCCAGACAGCCCAGGCACTGGGAGAGATCATCGTCGCGGTAGGCCTGGCCCAGAACATGGGCGCGCTGCGCGCCCTGGCGACCGAAGGCATCCAGCGCGGCCACATGAGCCTGCACGCCCGCAACATCGCCCTGATGGCCGGCGCCCAGGGCGACGAAATCGCCTGGGTGGTCGCCCGGATGGTCGAGGCGCGCGACGTGCGCGCGGACCTCGCCCGCGAACTGCTGCGGGACCGGCGCGACGCCCGCTCCAACTGATCACACACCCGGCCGGCGAGCCGGGACAACCACAACCAGGAGACAACCATGAAATCCGGATTCCCCCGCCACACTCTCATCGCCACCGCACTGCTCGGCCTGATCGCCGCCGGCGCGGCCCAGGCCGCCTCCGATCCGGACGTCGTCCGCATCGGCTTCATCACCGACATGTCCGGCCCCTACGCCGACACCGACGGCCCCGGCGGGCTGGAGGCCATCCGCATGGCCGTCCAGGACGCCGGCGGCACCGTGCTCGGCAAGAAGATCGAGATCCTGTCGGCCGACCACCAGAACAAGCCCGAAATCGCCTCCGCGCGCGCCCGGGAATGGATCGACCAACAGGGGCTGTCCATGCTGATCGGCGGCGTGAACTCGGCCGCCGGACTGGCGATGAACGGGATCATCAACGAAAAGCACGTCCCCTACATCAACATCGGCGCGGCCACGGCCCGCCTGACCAACGAGGACTGCACGCCCTACACCGTCCACTACGAATACGACACCGTCGCCCTGGCCAAGGGCACCGGCTCCGCCGTGATCAAGCAGGGCGGGAAATCCTGGTATTTCCTGGTCGCGGACTACGCGTTCGGCCACTCGCTGGAAGCCGACACCAGCGCCGTCATCAAGGCGAACGGCGGCACCGTGGTCGGGTCGGTCAAGCACCCGCCCACCTCGCCCGACATGTCCTCCTACATCCTGCAGGCCGCGTCCTCCGGCGCCCAGGTGCTGGGGCTGGCCAACGCGGGCGCCGACACCATCAATTCGATCAAGGCCGCCAACGATTTCGGCCTCGTGGACAAGATGAAGCTGGTCGGCCTGCTGATGACCATCAACGACATCCACGGCCTGGGCCTGCCCGTCGCCCAGAAGCTGCTGATGACCGACAGCTGGTACTGGGACAAGGACGACGCGTCCCGCGCCTTCGCCAAGCGCTTCGACAAGACCATGCACAAGATGCCCAGCACGCACCAGGCCGCCGCCTATTCGGCCACGACCACCTACCTGAAGGCTGTCAAGGCCGCCGGGACGACCGATGCCGACAAGGTCATGGCGCAGCTGAAAAGCATGAAGCTCGACGACATGTACAGCAAGGGCACCATCCGCGCGGACGGCCGCTACGTGCACGACATGTACCTGATGCAGGTGAAGACGCCCGAGGAATCCAAGGGCCCGTGGGACTACATGAAGACGGTCGCCACGATCCCCGGCGACGAAGCCTTCACCAGCCCGAAGGACTCGACCTGCCGGCTGATGAAGAAAGCCGGCTGAACGCCACCTCGGAGCCGTGCGGCGGCGCGGCTCCGGCGCAGGTTCAGCCCCCTTGCGCCTTGCGCGCGGCGCGTTCCGTCTCCACCCGCTCGGTCACGTCGCGCGCCATGGCGACCGAACCGATCGCCGCCCCGGCATCGTCCCTGACCAGCGCGAAGGTCATCTCCACATAGCATTTGCCGCCGTCCTTTCTCAGGCCCCGGGTCAGGGTCGGACGGCCTTCGAGCTTCATCCGGCCGCTGGACAGCGCGGCGTCGTAGCCGGCCCAATGGGCGGCGCGCAGGTGTTCCGGGATGATCAGGTCCAGGCTGGCGCCCAGCGCCTCTTCCGGAGAAAAGCCGAACAGCCGGCCGGCCGCCTCGTTCCAGCGCACGATCCGGCCCTGGCGGTCGGCGTAGATCAGGGCGTCGGTCGTCTGCGCCACGATGCGTTCCGCCAGATCCACGGGTTCCGCCGCGGCATCGCGGATGTCGCTCAGGATGCGGCAGAACAGGGCCGCCGGCAGCGAGGTCCTTTCGGGCTCCGGCCCTTCGCCGGTCTGGTGCAGGATGTCCAGGTCCCGGGTCGACGCCAGCAGGCGGCACAGGCCCTCGTTCTGGGCGAAACGCGCGCGCAGCGCCCGCTCGACCAGCCGATGATGTGCGCCGGATCCGAATTCGATCCGCGCCTCGCCCCAATAGGCGAACCGCTTGTCCGCCCCCTTGCCGCATGCCTTGGCTTCCCAGGCCGACGACATGAAGGCCTGTGCCCGCGACGGATGCCCCGGGGGAAACTTGATGCCCTGGATGAAGCCCTCCACGGACGCCAGCGGCACGCCATCCAGCTCGAACGGCGACAGGCTGAAATTGGACAGCGCGACGCCGCGCCAGTCGTCGGACGTGAACGCGACATTGATCGTCTTGCGGGTCATGCGGGATCTCCATCGGTGAAGGAATGACTGTAGCGCATGCAGGCGCATGCGGCGTGAAAGCGCCCACGGCGCGTGCTACCGTATCCTCTTCTCCCGATCCGCAAGCAAGGCTCCGCATGCGCGCCCACACCGCCCGAATCATCGACGATCACATCCGGATCGAACCCCGGGACATCCCCACGCCCCAGCCCGGCCCGCGACAGTTGCTGGTCCGCGTGCGCGCCGCCGGCCTGAATCGCGGGGAACTCCTGGCGCTGCGCAAGCAGCCTTCCGATACGCCGACCGTCCTGGGCATCGAGGCGGCCGGCGAAGTCGTCCAGGCCGGCGTCGACGCCACGCCCTTCCGGACCGGCGACCGCGTCATGGGACGCTGCCGCGCCGCCTTCGCCGACTACGCGCTGCTGGACGCGCGCGACGCCATGTCCGTGCCCGGGGGCCTGTCCTGGGCCCAGGCCGCCGCCCTCCCCATCGCCGCCATGGTCGTCCACGACATGCTGATCGCCCAGGGACGCCTCGCCGAGGGCGAATGGCTGCTGGTCACCGGGATCTCCTCGGGCGTGGGCGTCACCGCCCTGCAACTGGCCAAGGCGCTGGGCGCGCGGGTCATCGGCACCTCGGGCTCGGCCGAAAAACTGGCGGCGCTGAACCACCTGGGCCTGGACGTGGGGCTCCGCACCCGCGCGCCCGATTTCCACGACGCCGTGATGGCCGCCACCGACGGCCGGGGCGTCGACCTGGTCGTCAACATCGCCGGCGGCTCCGTCTTCGCGGAATGCGTCCGCTGCCTGGCCTTCGAGGGCCGGCTGGCCACGGTCGGCTACATGGACGGCGTGCTGGAGGGCCGGCTCGATCTGGCCGCCCTGCACGCCAGGCGCCTGACGATCTTCGGCGTGTCCAGCAAGGGCTGCGGTCCCGAACAGCGCCAACGCATCGTCCAGGGGGTCGTCGACCGGATCCTGCCCCTGGTCGCCGACGGCCGGCTCGCGCCCGCCATCGACCGGACGTTCTCCTTCGACGAACTGGCGGCGGCCATCGCCCGCATGGAATCGAACGAGCAACTGGGCAAGATCGTCGTGGGCGAGGCATGAAGACCTTCTTCCTCTACCTCGTCACGGCGTTCGCCGAGATCGCGGGCTGCTACCTGCCGTGGCTCTGGCTGCGCCAGGGCGGATCAGCCTGGCTGCTGGTTCCCGCCGCGCTGAGCCTGGCGGCGTTCGCCTGGCTGCTGACCCTGCACGAGGCCGCCTCCGGCCGGGTCTACGCCGCCTACGGCGGGGTCTACATCGGCGTCGCCATCCTCTGGCTCTGGATGGTCGACGGCGTGCGCCCCACCGCCTGGGACATCGGCGGCGCCGCCGTCACGCTGGCCGGCATGGGCCTGATCGCGTTCCAGCCGCGCTAACGGGCCGCGCCCGGGCGGACCCGGGTTCGGCTAACCCGTCCGCTCCAGCGCGATCACCCGGGCGGGCGGCAGATTGGCCCAGACGACCGGATCGTCCCGCACCGCGAAGCCTTCCGACAGCCCGGCGGCGGGCAAGCCCCGCAGCGCATAGGTGAACTGCACCAGCGGACAGCCCGGACGCAGGAGCGTCCGGCACTGGTCGAGCACGGCGGATACGACGGCCGGATCCAGGGAACGCAGCGGCAGGCTGGAGACGATGGCGTCGACCGGCCGCCCCGCCGCGTTTTCATCCAGCACGTCCGACAGCCGGGCCGCGTCGCCCCGCAGGATCATCACCCCCGGAAACCGCCGGCGCAGATGCCGCACGAACGCCGGA
>CBFGXR010000042.1:0-10031 GCA_965652675.1 uncultured Castellaniella sp. | reverse complement strand
TGGGCCTGGAAGCTGTCGGCGGGAGAGAGGCTTTTCCGGGTGACCTGCGCTTCCACTCGTGGCGCGTCAGCAGGCCCGAGCCCATGGCGCGGGTCTGGCCGAACATCTCGGTCAGCATGGGCACCTGGTTCAGCGCCATGTCGATCAGGTAATAGCCCTGGGCCTGCGGATCGAAGCTCAGCCCGTAGTGCTGCAGCAGCAGGGATTTCACCCGGAGCAGCCGGGCGATCAGATCGACGTGGGCCTGGAAGCTGTCGGCGGGAGAGAGGCTTTTCCGGGTGACCTGCGCTTCCAGGGAGGCCCATCCCTGCAGGACCTCCTGCCAGGCGGCCAGGAGCGTCGGGGTCCGGACGCTCTGGCGCAGCGCGGCGTCCAGCGCCTCGAAGGCGCGGTCGGCGTCGATTTGCAGAGTGGCGCGCCGGGCTTCGGCGGAAGCGTCGCCATTGAGCGTGATCATCGACAGGCCGCGATGCTGCTGCGTCAGTTGCAGAGTCTTCATCAGCAGGCGCATGGGCTCCAGGCCGCTCGATTCCAGCCGGGTGGCCTGGATGGTCTTGCCGGATTCGTGCACGTACAGGGTGAAGGGAATGGCGACCAGCACCACGCCGAAGAGCGCCAGCACGGCGAATTTCTGCCAGAGGCGGAGCCGGTTCAGGACGGCGTCGATGGAGCTTTGTTTCATGTGGGCGTTCCGGTCGATTCCGCGCCCCAGGAGGGGGCGCGGGCGATGGCTCAATTGTTTAACAATTGTAAAGTTGGGCCGGAAGGAAAAAGCCGGGCCGGACCGGAATGACCAGGAAGATTGAAAGGTTTTTAACCTGGATCAATGTTTTTGGAGGGAGAAGGGGGAACTTGCATCTTTGGCGCCACAGGAAGGCGGCGTGTGCGATGCGTCGGTGTGTCGCGGGTGGCGCCGTGCGAGGTCAAAGCCCCCCGGCGCAGGCCAGCGTCGTGCCCGTCACGTAGGAGGCCGCCGGCGAGGCCAGCCAGACGATGGCCTCGGCGATCTCGGCCGGTTCCGCCAGGCGCCCCATGGGGATCCGGGGCGCGACGCGGGCGGGGCGGTCCGGCTCGCCGGCGGCCGCGTGGATGCCGGTCAGGGTGCTGCCCGGGGCCAGCCCGCAGACCCGGATGCCTTCGGCGGCCACTTCCCGGGCCAGGCCCAGGGTGAAGGCTTCCAGCGCGGCCTTGCTGGCGGCGTAGTGCACGTATTCGCCGGGGCTGCCCGTCCGGGCCGCGATCGAGGAGACGTTGACGATCACGCCGCGTGTGCCGTGACGCCTGAAATTCGCCAGCGCTTCGCGTGCGCATTGCATGGCCCCCAGCACGTTGACCCGGAACACCTGCTCGATGGTCGCCTCGGTCGTGTCCGCGAACGGCCCGATCGGGCCGGTGATCCCCGCATTGTTGATCAGCCCATGGATCGGTCCGGCTTCGGCCTCGATCGCGTCGAACATCCGCCGGATGTCCTCGCCGTGGCCCACGTCGGCCTGGATGACGGTGGCCCGGCGTCCGAGCGCCCGGACCTCATCCGCCACGGCGCGGGCCGCCCGTTCGTCGCGGGCGTAGTTCAGGACGATGTCGTGGCCCAGCCGCGCTGCGGCCAGCGCGGTCGCGGCGCCGATGCCGCGGCCGGCGCCGGTGATGAGCAGGGTGCCGGGCGGGTTGCTGTCCGGGTGTCGGTCGTTCATGATCTGGCTTCCTGTGGAGGGGGATCGGGATGCCGCCGGGCGCGGCGGCACGTTCAGTGTTCGGCCGGCAGGGTCTTCAGCCGTCCGGCGGCGCCTTCCGGCAAGGCCGCGTGCCGCAGCCATGCCAGGGCGTAGGGCCACAAGGTGTCCCGAAAGCGCTCGTGGAAGAACGCGAAATGGCCGATCGAATCCTGGCCGACGTCACCGGGACTGAGCCGCAGGTGGCTGCGCCGGCTGGCGCTGTAGTATCGCAGCAGGCGATCCAGCGCCGCCTCGGTGCCGTAGGGGTCGTCCTCGGCGCCCAACGCGAGGATCGGGGCACCGACCGTCCCGAAGTTGCGGGCCAGTTCGGCCGCCTGCGGCCGCCCGTCCGCCGTCCGGACGCCTTTGCGCACGGAGTCCTCGAAACGCGGGGCCATGCGCGCCCAGTCCAGCGCCACGCCTTGCGGCGTGTCCTCCATCCAGCCCAGCCGCCTGGCCGGGACGTGGCCCAGCAGCGTCGCCAGGCAGGGCATCAGGACGTGCCATTTCAGGAACATGCCGCGCCGTTTTTCCGCCTGGTAGTCCCGCCAGTACGCGAACTGGGCGCCCATGGTGAAGATCCGGCGGACGCGGTGCGCCGAGGGCGCCAGGCCGATGACGAAGCCGCCGATGGAGTGCCCGATCACGTCGATGGCCTGGTCCGGGAAGTCCAGAGCGACGTAGCGCAGCACCCCTTCGAAATCGTTCAGGCCCCAGTCGACCCAGTCGGCTTTGAAGCGGCGCAGGGAGCCCCGGCGCGATTCGCCGATGCCGCGATAGTCGTAGGTCACGACATCCCAGCCCTGCGTATGCAGGTATTCGGCGAATCGCGCATAGTAGCGGCAGCGCACCGAGGTCGCGGGATTGATGATCGCCACCGGTGGCGGGAGGCCGCCCGCCCGCGCGTGGCGCCATAGATGGCCCCCCAGAGGGTAGCCGTCGGCTGCGGGGATTTCGATGGTTTCCGGCATGGCGTGTCCTGGTGCTCAGCGAGGGGTGTCGAGGATTTCGCCGACGGCTGCGCCGATCTTGCGGACCGCCCATTCGGTGCGGGGCGTGAAGACCGAGGCATGGCTCAGGCGCATGCAGTTCCTGTATTTGCCGGCCGCCGAGAAGATGTTGCCGTGCGCGATGACGATGCCGTTTTCCCGCAGCATCGGGTCGAGCGCGTGCGTGTCGAACGATGCCGGCAGTTCGATCCACAGGGTAAAGCCGCCTTGCGGGTGGCTGATGCGGGTGCCTTCGGGGAAATGGCGCCGCACCCATTCGGTCATGACGTCGCGCTGGCGCTGGTATTGCCGCCGCATCCGGCGCAGGTGCGCGGGGTAATGGCCTTTGCGCAGGAACTCGGCGACGGCGATCTGCGGCAGCGGCGCGGTCGGGCCCGAACTGGTGTACTTCATGCGCAGCACCTTGTCGAAATAGCGCCCCGGCGCGATCCAGCCCACCCGCAGCCCGGGCGCCAGGGTTTTGGAAAACGAGCTGCACAGCAGGACCCGGCCGTCCTCGTCGAGCGCCTTCAAGGCGTGGGGCCGGGGCCAGCCATAGACCAGATCGCCGTAGATGTCGTCCTCGATGATGGGGACGTCGAAGCGCTGGGCCAGGCGGATCAGGCCCCGCTTGCGATGTTCCGGCATGGTGTAGCCGAGCGGGTTGCTGGCATTGGGGATCACCAGGATGGCCTTGACGGGCCAGCGGTCCAGCGCGAGTTCGAGGGCCTCCAGGCTGATGCCCTGGACGGGATCCGAGGGAATTTCGAAGGCCTGCACGCCGGCTTCCTTCAGGATCTGCATCGTGCCGTGATAGCTGGGGGATGCGATGGCCACGATGTCGCCCGGCACGCACAGGGTCCGGATCGCGCACGACAGCGCCTCCTGGCAGCCGGTCGTGACGATCAGCGTATCGGGCGTGGCCTGGTAGCCCGCGTCCACCGCCAGCCGGGCCAGCTGTTCCCGCAAGGCGGGAACCCCCTGCATGTCGTTGTAGTGCAGGCTGGCGATGCCGGCATGACGGCCTTCCCGGGCGAGCGCCGCCTGCAAGGGGCGCAGGCTGGGGCTCTCGACATCCGGCATGCCCCGGCCCAGCTGGATCGTTTTCCCGTCGCGTTCCAGATCCAGCAGATCCTGGACCTGCCCCCAGTCCGACACGTCGATCGGCCGCAGCGTGGGCTTGCCCATGCTGGGCAGTTCGGGCGTCGACCGGACCGCCGGGACGTACCAGCCCGATCGGGGCCGCGCTTCGGCCAGACCGGCCATTTCCAGCCAGCGGTAGGCTTGCTGGACGGTCGTCAGGCTGACGCCGTGTTCGATGCTGAGCGCCCGGACCGGAGGCAGGCGGCCTCCGGCCTCGTAGAGGCCCTGTTCGATGCGGCTGCCCAGTGTATTGGCGAGATTGAGATAGCGGCTCATGCGGAATGGGTGCGGCGCGCTCGGTGCGGCGTTGAGGGGCGACGGATACTGTAGGGTGAATCCTGTATGGAAAATAGATACAGATCGGACGATTTTCCAGGATTCAGAGGCTGAATCGTCTGTTTTGTATCTGAAAAATCGATTCTAACTGTCTATTCAATACAGATGAGCGATCGGTGAAGATCGTCCTGCCGGCCAGTGGTGGCCGGATTCCCACCGGACACATGATGCTCTCCACCGACTTGCTGCTTGCCTTCTCGGCGTTCGCGCTGATCTCCTCCATCACGCCGGGACCGAACAACACCATGCTGCTGGCTTCCGGCGCGGCCTTCGGATTTCGCCGGACGCTGCCGCACATGCTGGGCGTGACGGGCGGCTTCTTCCTGATGGTGCTGTCCATCGGCCTGGGGTTCGGCGCCCTGTTCAGGGCCTTTCCCGGCCTGTACGACTGGCTGCGCTATCTGGGGGCGGCCTACCTGATCTATCTCGCCTGGCGGATCGCGCGGTCGTCGCCCGCGCCGCATGAAGATCGCGGCGGCGTCGGCGAACCGCTGGGCTTTCTCGGCGCGGCCGCCTTCCAGTGGGTCAATCCGAAAGCCTGGACCATGGCCGTCGCCGCCGTCAGCGCCTATACGCCCCAGCAGGGCTACCTGACGGGCGTGGTGATCATTTCCGTGCTGTTCGCGGTCATCAACCTGCCTTGCGTCAGCCTCTGGGCCGGTTGCGGCAGCCTGATCCGCCAATGGCTGGACGATCCGGCGCGACAGCGGTGGTTCGACCGGGCGATGGCCGTCCTGCTGCTCGCGTCCCTGTATCCGATGCTGACCCAGGCTTGATGCGTATGCGGATGCCTGCGGCGACCTTTGGAGCCTGTCAATGAAAATCCATGCCTATCCGACTCCGGCATCCCGCTGGATGATCGTGGCCTGCGGCGGAGTCCTCATGGGCCTGTCGCTGGGGATCCGGCATACGCAGGGCCTGTTCATGCAGCCGGTGACGTCCGGCCATGGCTGGTCCCTGGAAACGTTCGGGCTGGCCCTGGCCTTGCAGAACCTCGTCTGGGGCCTGGCGCAGCCCGTGACCGGTCTGGTGGCCGACCGCTACTGTTCCGGCAGGGTGCTGCTGCTCGGCATCCTGGCGTATGGCCTGGGCCTGTTCCTGATGGCGCAGGCCCGGGGGCCCGCCGGTTTCGCGCTCGGCAATGGCGTGCTGATCGGCATGGCCTTGTCGGGCACGGCCTTCGGCACCGTCTATGGCGCCTTGTCCCGGATTTTCGAACCGCGCCAGCGCAGCTGGGCATTGGCTGTCGCCGGTGCCATCGGCGGGCTGGGACAGTTCTGCCTGGTGCCTTTCGTGCAATACCTGCTGGCCGGCGTCGGCTGGCAAGGCGCCGCGCTCGTCCTGAGCCTGCTGATGCTGGCGAGCCTGCCGCTGGCCGTGCCGCTGCGCGCCCGCGCCCAGGGAGGGCAGGCGGGCCTCCCCGGCGTCCCGGTCGGTGCCTCCATCCGGGACGCCATGCGTCGCCGGGGCTTCTGGCTGCTGAACCTGGGATTCTTCGCCTGCGGCTTTCAACTGGCCTTCATCGCGACGCATCTGCCCGCCTACCTGCTGGCGCACGGATTGAACCTGGCGCAGGCCGGCACGGCTCTGGCGCTGATCGCGCTGGCCAATATTTTTGGCACCTATGCCTGCGGCCGGTCGGCCGGGATCTGGCGCGTCAAGCATCTGCTGGCGGGCCTGTACGCGGTCCGGGTGGTGGCCATGCTGCTGTTCCTGTCGATGCCGGTGACGGCGGCGAGCGCCTACGCCTTCGCCCTGGTCATGGGGTTCCTGTGGCTGGGCACCGCCCCGATGACCAACGAACTGGTGCTGCGGATGTTCGGCCTGCGCTACATCGCGACCCTGTTCGGCATCGTGTTCCTGGGTCATCAGGTCGGCGGTTTCTTCGGCGTGTGGCTGGGCGCGTGGGTCTATGACCGGACCCATTCCTATGACTGGCTCTGGATCGGCGCGATCGTCATCGGATGCGTCGCCGCCGCCGCGCACTGGCTGATCGACGACGCTCCCCTGGCGGTGCCGGAAGGGCCGGGCTTGCGCGTGGTGCGGCCATGAGGCAGGCGTCATGGCCCGGACTGTCCGGGCGCGTCCTGCTCTTTGGAGCGGGCGCATGGGCGCTGGGCTGGATATTCCAGGCCTGGCTGGGAATCGACCTGCTGCTGGCGCTCGCCAGCGGGATTTATGGATGTGGATGATGAACGATGTGCTTGATCCGGCGCGGGGCCGCGCTGTCCGCGGGCGCGCCGCGTTGTACCGGCTTTCGGCCGTGCTGCGATTCCTGCGATGCCGGTTCGGCGGTCGCAGGGCGCTGCGGCATCTGCTCGAACAGGACGACTACCTGCTCGAGGACATGGGCCTGGCGCGCGACTGGTTCATCGCCGAGCGGCGCCGGCTGGGCATCCTGCCCGGATTCCGGGACATGAGCGGCCGCCATCTGGTCCGCAGCGGCATCCGGCATGCGCGGGGGATGCGCGACGGTTTCTGGTGAGGCGCGGGCGATTTCTTTCAGGACAAATTCAGTAATCGGGCAGAATACTGAAAACGTAAGCAATTGCGTATGCGACCCACAACGATGAAACAAGCATGCGCCCGCCGCCATCGGCCGATGGCGCCATCAGACGCCTCGTCTGACAAATCCAAAGTAGTCCCACTGCCGGGAGAACGAAATGGACGTGCCTTTCACCACCCTCAAAAAGAGCCTGCTGGCGGGCGGCCTGTTGCTGACTTTGTCGGCGTGCGGTGACCCGCAGAAGGCCGCGCAGGATGCCCTGCAGAAAATCGCCTCGGCGATGCAACAGGAAAAATCCGATCTGGATCCGCAGAAGCAACTGGCGGCCTATCAGCAGATGGTGGCCGATGTGCAGGCCGTCATCAAGGATGATGCGGATTCCGCGGCCGGCAAGGCGCTGGCGGCTGGCCAGAGCGTCAACGGCATTTCGGTCGCAGGCCTGACGAAACTGCGCGATGCCATGGCGGCGCGCGCCCCCTGTTATGCCAGCCCCACGTCGGAATGCTTGCGGCCCTTTTCCCATCATCCCTCGGGGGCGGCGCCTCGATCAGGCGGGGCCGCGCCGTCGAACGGCGCGCAGCCTGCGGATCTGGTCTGCACCAAAGGCTTCGCGGCGGCCGATCAGTCCCTGGCAGGCCTCAAGATCAACAAGCCCGCTTACGCCAAGGCGGTGATCCAGCTGGGGCTGGCGGCCGGGGAATGCAAGCGGCCCGAGGACGTCAAGGCGGCCGTCGCCGCGTTCCTGACCGTCTACCCCGGAGAGGACGCACAACAGGTGAATTCACTGTTGAGCCTGTTGGCGACGCCGGGGCTGCGGCCCGCCTGGCCGATGGTTGCGGACCGGCTGGAGAAGGGCCTGCAATCGGGGCATTACGGCAAGGACACGGCCGCTTCGGTCACGCTGAACCTGGCCGTGGACTACGCGAACATGGGCGATGTCCCGAAGGCGCTGGAAAAATACCGCTATTTCACCGACACGCTGCATTACCGGGCGGACCCGACCACCCAGCAGGAGCTGGCCGCCGCAGTCATGGCGGGCGGCGACGTGGACACGGGACTGAAAATGCTGGGCGGATCGGCCAACCAGGACATGATGGCGGTGGCCCTGAACCAGGGGATCAACGCGCTGGCGGTCCGGCTGGGCCTGCTCACTGCCGGCATCACGACCCGGTTGCCGCTCACCCATGAAACGGATCTCGATGTCTATATGGCTCCGGTGCCGGCCGAGGCGAAGCCCGCCCATCAATCCGCCGCGCAGGCGTTCGAGACCCGGGTCGACGCCATGGCGCCGACGGTCAGACGCAGCAATCAGACCGTCGGGCTGATCGGCCTGGACCGGGATTATGCGCTGCTGGCCCTGATCCACCAGAAGCTTGGCCAGCCGGAGCAGGCGACGGCCGCCTTGAAAAAAGAGCAGGCGTATCGTGCCCGCTTGCTCGGCCAGGCGGAGGCCAACCCGGATTTCGCCAGCATCGCCGGTCCCAGCGCCGTGGTCCTGATCATGCAGGGCGACTACGCGCAGGCCGCCCATATGGTGCAGGCCGGCAACCTGTTCACGGATTCCTATGGGTCATTGCTCATGCGGGCGGTCGGGCGGACGGCGCATGCGGCACAGGCGCTGGACATCGCCAACACCATCAGCCATCAACGTGATCTGTACGCCTCCTATACCGATCTGATCCCTGAAATGGCCAAGGCCGGACGCATGGATGATGTCAATCAGCTGATTGGCGCCTGGGCGGGGAATCCGGCACAGAAAAAGAATTTTTACGGACTGATTCTTGACGGTCTGATCGCGCATGGCGATGCGGACGCCGCCCGGAAATACGCCCAGGAACAGCATCTGGCCGACGATGCGCGCGGCAAGCTTGGCCTGGACGCGCGGCTGATGAAGATTCCCGCGGTGGCCGGCGATCAGGGCAAGGCCGAACCCCTGATCCGTGAAATGTTCCAGATCGGCCAGGAGATGGACAAGGGGCAGGGGGTTCAGCACGTGGGCGGCACGGACCGCATGATCGCCCAGAACGCGGCCGCGATGGCGTTTCGCAATGGCTACGTCGATCTCGGGATCGAACTGTATCGGGCCGCAGGCAACAAGGATCAGCGTCCCTTGCTGGCCGCGTTCGAAGGCAAGATCTCTCCGAAGGATGCGACCCGGGTGCTGATGCTGGCCAGCAATCAGCTTTCCGAAGATCGGGTGAAGACCGTCGTGGACCATGCCGTCCTGGCGCTCGACCGCCAGCCGCAGGGCTGAGGCGCGGGACGGGTCATCGGATCGCCGTTGAGGTGATCTTCACCAAGGAGCCGATCATGAAATCAAGGTTGGAAGCCCTGTCCTTCATCCTGTTCGCGATTCCGGCCGCTGCGGCGGCGCCGCCGGGCGTGCCGGTCAACGGCGCGCCATCCGCGGCTGAAACGGCGGCGCTGAAACATGCGATGGGCGCGGACTATGACGATTTGCAGCCCTTCGAGGTGGGCCATGCCGATCTCGATGGCGATGGCCGCCCCGATTTGCTGGCGCGGTCCAGCGGCATGGGGGGCTGCGGCTCGGCAGGCTGCCAGACCTATGCGGTGCTGGCCACGTCCACCGGCTATGCCGGGAAATCGATCCGCCTCGCCACCGCCGGCGGCAAGGTCTTCGTGCTGTCCACCGTGCACCATGGCATGCACGACATGCGTTTCGAAAGCGGAACCTACGTCTTCAAGTGGAACGGCAAGGTGTATCGGTAGGTCGGTCGCGGGAGGGGGAGGCGTGACCGCTTGCGCCATCCTGACCCGGTCCGGTCACAGGAGGGACGTGTCGGCGACCGGGTTTTTCGGAAGGCTCAAGGGTGCGATCAGCGGCGGCATCAATACCCTCCGCCTGAAAAGCGACATCAGGGAACACGAGAAAGCGATCGTCCAACTCGAAGAAAGCATTTCTCAGGAAAGCAAACGCGCGTTGGATCGGTTGATCGCGCACATTGCCGAGGTCGGCGGCGATGGCGAACTGCGGCGGCACATGCGGGCGAGCGAGGCGATCACCGGGCATCTGGCCGCTGTGCGGCCGCTGTTGCGTCGGGCCATCGACAGTCTCGATGACGCGGCGAATACGCAGGCGGATGCCTGCGACGTGGGTGACGATCATTCGCTTGCGCTTGAAGCACAGGATAAAAGCGAAGAGGCGGTCGACGCCCTTGGGGCGCTGGGGGAGGCGCTTGCCGGAATCGCGACGGATCCTGTATTCGCAGAGAACCTGGCCGACACGGCGGAAGCGTTGCAGGAACTCGTGAAGAACACGACCTGTTTGAATCGCAGCGGCGGGGGGGGCTGATCGGCGGAGTGTTGGACGAACAAAATACTTGG
>CBFGXR010000041.1:0-10156 GCA_965652675.1 uncultured Castellaniella sp. | reverse complement strand
GGTCATGCGGCGCCTCGCTGGAGCCGGCGCTGGCGCAGCCACAGGGACAGCGGGTGGCGGTGTTCCATGCCCAGCAAGGACAGCAGGGCGGGCGCCAGCCCGGCCAGGCGGGGCACCAGGGCCGTGGCCCAGGGCGGCCAGTCGCCCAGCATGCCCGCGTTCAGGGCCAACTGGTTGAGCATGAAGAAGCCCACCCCCAGGATGATGCCGGCGAAGACCTTGAGCCCGACGCCTCCACGGCGCGTCTGCATGAAACCGATCGGCGCGGCGATGGTGACCATGACCAGCAGGGTGAAGGGGTAGGCGATCTTGCGCCACAGGGCGACTTCCTGGCGGTCGGTCTGCAGCTGGTTGTTCTTCAGGTAGCGGATGTAGTCCAGCAGGTCCGAGATCGCCATGCGCTCGGGCGTCAGGATGCGGGCGATCAGGCGTTCGGGCGTGAGCGAGGTGGGAATGCTGCGCTCGTCCAGGTGGACGAGTTCGCTGATGGGCGCGGTGGGGATGCGGGCGTCGGCCAGGGCGTTCGCGGATTGCGGGTGGATGCGGGTTTCGGTCAGGTCGCGCAGCGCCAGATGGCCCTGTTCGAACTGGCCGCTGGCGGCCTGGACGACGTCCCGCAGCGTATCGTCCGCCGCGAATTCGTAGAGCACCACGTCGTCGACGCGGCCCTGTCCGGAGAGCTGGCCGATGTTGATGATGCGGGTGCCGCCCTGGTCGTCCGCTTCCTTGAACCAGTAGCCGCTGGACAGGCGGCCGCCGTCGGTGCGGCCCAGCAGCGCCAGGCGGGATTCGCTGCCGCGCAGTTCGGCCGCCGGGGTGATGAATTCCGACAGGATGAAGGCGCCCAGCACCAGCGGGATCGTGATCAGCCACAGGGCGCCCAGCAGGCGCATGCCGCTGACCCCCGAGGCCCGCAGGATGGTGAGTTCGTTGCGTTGCGCCAGTCCGGCGAGCGCCAGCACCGCGCCGATCAGCAGGCCGATGGGCAGCAGTTCGTACAGATGGTTGGGGATGTCCAGTGCCTGCAGGTAGAACAGGTTCAGCAGGGTCAGGCGCTGGCCGACCTTGTCCAGGCCCTCGATCAGGGCGAAGAACATGAAGAGGCCCACCAGGGCCACCAGGACGACGGCGGTCGAGCGGTAGATTTCGCGGGCGATGTAGCGTCGTGCCGTGCGCATGGACGAGGATGCGGTGAAAACCTCAATAGTACCCCGAACGGCGGGGCGGGCCCGGGCCGGTGCGGGCGGCCGCCTTACGGCACCGCGACCTGAGGCATGCGGGCGCGCACGGTGGCCGCGCGGGACCGCAGGTAGGCGGTGGTGCCATGGCGGTCGTAGTAGGCCGGGTTGGGCAGCATGGCCGCCAGCTGCGCGGCCTGGCCGGACGACAGGCGCGCCGCGTCCGTGCGGAAATAGTGCCGGGCGGCGGCCTGGGCGCCGAAGGTGGCGGCGCCCCACTGGGCCACGTTCAGGTAGATCTCCAGGATGCGGCGCTTGCTCATGACCGCTTCGATCATGTAGGTCAGGATCAGTTCCTGGCCCTTGCGCAGGTAATTGCGCGAATTCGACAGGAACAGGTTCTTGGCCAGTTGCTGGGTGATCGTGGACCCGCCGCGCCGGCGCGAACGGCCCAGGTCGGCCTGGCGCTGGTTGTAGCGCCAGGCCTTGCGGATGGCGTCCCATTCGACCCCGTCGTGATCCATGAAGCCGCTGTCTTCCGAGGCGATCACGGCGCGCTTCAGGTTGAGGCTGATGCGCTCGTACGGCACCCATTCGTGCGCCAGCCGGGCCTGGGGATTGTCCGACCGCAGGGTGTTGAGCGTGTCCTGCATGACGGGGGTGTTGGACGGGTTGCGGAAATTGAACCAGACCACCATGCCCAGCAGGCCGATCTGGTACAGGAAGGCGGCGCACAGCGCCGCCAGAAGGACGGTCGTGACGATCTTCCTGCCCGGCCGGCTCATCGGGCTTCCTGTGTGCCGGGCGGGTTCGTGTCCAGGCCGTCGCGGGTGAAGTGCCAGGTCCGCGTGATGGCCAGGATGTCGGTGTGCCGCGCCAGTTCCGGCGGCAGGGGGTCGAAGGGCGCGGCCAGTTCGACGATGCGCCGGGCGGCGCCGTTCAGGACGGCCTGGTCCGAGGGCCGGTCGAACTGGATGTGATCCAGGCTGCCGTCGCGCCGGATGAAGACGGTCAGCTGCAGGTCGCCGTAGATGCGGCCGCGCGCCTCGGGCGGGTAGTGTTGCGTGCCGATCAGTTCGATGCGCTGGCGCCAGGCCTCCACGTAGCGGGCGTCGTCCGAGGCCCGCGCGGACGGGGCGGTGAACGTCTGCCGGGGCAGGGCGTTGTAGCGTTCGATCCGGTCCTTCAGCGCGGCGATGCGGGCGCTGAGCACCAGGCTGTCCTGCTGGCGGTCGTCCTCGCCGGGATCGGCGCTGCGGCCCAGCAGTTCGGGGGATGGCCGGGCTGCGGCGACCGTGTCCAGGGATTCCAGCTGCGTCAGCAGGCGGCGCTGCTCGGCTTCGAGTTCGGCCTGCCGCCGCCGCAGGGCGTCCAGCACGGTTTCCTCGGCGCTGCCGTCGGACGTCCGGGGCAGGGGGGACGAGGCCATCCCCTGCGCCTGATCGCCGCCGCCGTCCAGGTTCTGCTGGGCCAGCGCCTGGGGGTTCAGGGGCGCCTGTTCGCTGCGGCTGTTGACCAGGGTGACTTCCAGCGTGGAGGATTGCGTCGCCGGCTGCGCGGGCAGGAAGCGCCAGGCCAGTAGCGCCGCATGCGCGGCCAGGGACAGCAGCAAGGCGACCGCCATGCGGCCGCGGCCCTCGCGCCGGGATTCCAGCAGTTGCAGCGGCAGCGTGTCCATGCTTCGCGGCTCCTTGAGTGGCGGGAACGGCGCCTAGCCCGTTTCCCGCAGGCGGAATTCGACGTCCAGGCCGATCTCGTCGTAGCCCAGGACGTCCAGCCGCACTTCCTGGCCGCGCTCGAACTCGGGCAGGCCGTTGATGCGGGTGACGAAGGGCGCGCAGGCCAGCCGGACCAGGTTTTCCCGCAGCACGTGGGCGCGCACTTCCTTCAGACCCTGCTGTCGCAGCCAGCGGATGCACCAGTAGCGTTCCATCGAGGACTGGAATTCGCCCCACAGCGTGTATTGTGAATCGAAGGCGCCGATCAGGGCGTACAGGTCCGCGTCCTTGGGCTTGAAGGGGGCGGCCAGGCGCGCGGAGACGCCGTGCTCGGCCGCCGCCAGGATCTGGCCCTGGTTGATCAGGTCCACGTAGCGGCGCAGCGGCGAGGTCGACCAGATGTATTGCGGCACGGCGATGGATTCGTGCGGCAGCGCCTGGGTGGACATGCGGGTGCGGCCGGTCTGCTGGGACCGGTAGATGCCGGGTACGCCGTGGCGGGCCAGCAGGGCGCCCCATTGCGTGTTGGCCAGGATCATGTATTCGGCCACCAGCCGGTCCAGCGGCGCGTTGCGCTGGCGCGGCACCAGGCGGACGATGGAATCCGGGTCGTCGGGCGGGCCGTCGATCTCGAAGCCGTATTCGACGCGGTCATTGTTTTCCGGCTTGCCGCGCGCGCAGTCGCGCACGGCGCACAGCGCCTGGGCGAACTGCCACAGGGGGCGCAGCCAGTGGCCGTGCGGCAGGGGCGCGTCGGGGTCGGCCAGCGCGGCTTCCGTGACCTCGCCGCCGATCAGGCCGTGGCGCAGGTTGGCGGCCACCCGGATGCGCTCCAGCCGGGTCTCGGTGTCCAGGATCTCGCCGTCTTCCAGGCGGCCGGTGACGTACAGCGACAGGGTCGGGCGCCACTGGCCTTCGTCCAGGGAAAAGGCGGCGATCAGTTCGGGCGACAGCATGGGGATCTTGTCGCCCGGCATGTAGACGGTGGACATGCGCGCGCGCGCCAGTTCGTCCAGGGTGCTGCCGCGCGTGACGGCCAGGGCCGGCACGGCGATGTGGATGCCGACGCGGACCGTGCCGGGACCGGGGATCGAGACCGACAGCGCGTCGTCGATTTCGGTGGTGCTGGCGTCGTCCAGGGAATAGGCCTCGACCTCGGCCTGCGGCAGATCCGCGCCCCAGTCCAGGACTTCCACGGGCGGCCAGTCCGTGCCCTTGGGGAAGTGGGCCGACAGGAAGCGGTCGCGCATCATGGCCAGGGGATGGGGCCAGACGCCCAGCGACAGCAGCAGCCGTTCGGGACTGGTGCCCGACTGCTGCACGGCGGCGTCGAAGGCCTTCCATTCCAGCGTGTTCTTGTCGGGCCGGTCCAGGAAGGTGGCGGCGACGGGCCGCAGGGCGTCGGGCAGCGTGCCCGCCAGCATGGCTTCGGTCCATTCGCCCTGCAGTTCGGCCTGGCGGCGTTTTTTCTCGATCGCGGCCAGCGCGGCCTGCAGGATGTCGGGCGGGGCGGGGCGGAAGGCGCCCTTGCCGCGCCGGTGGAAGTAGGCGGGCGCGGCCGACAGCGCCAGGATCACGGCGGTCTTTTCCACCGCGTCGGGCGCGTGGCCGAAGTAGTCTTCCGCCAGGGCGGCGGCCTCGAATTCCTGTTGCGGCGCGCATTCCCACAGGAAGCCGGCGTCCAGCGTGGCCGCCAGGGCCTCGGCGGCGGGCAGCAGGCCGTCGGGGGCCGGCCGGTCAAAGGTGAACAGTACAGCGTTGCGCTTGATCTTGCTGCGCTTGCCGCTGGCCGACTCGACCTGCAGCGAGGTGTCGGCTTCGGAGAAAATGGTTTCGGCCTTGAGCTTGCCGGCGTCTTCGTAGAGAACGTGCATAAATAAGAGAAGGGACCGCGGGGTTCAATGGGGGGATCGGGGGCGCCGCTGCGCCAGCCGGTCGAGCAGGGTCTGGTGGATGCCGCCGAAGCTGCCGTTGCTCATGACGAGCACCTGGTCGCCGGGCTGCGCCGCGTCGCAGACGGCGTCGGCCAGGGCGTCCAGGTCGTCGCCGGCCCACAGGCGTTCGCCCAGGGAAGCCAGCACCTGGCGGGGGTCCCAGCCCAGGGCATGCCTGCCCTGGGTGGCGCCGTGGCAGAAGACCATATCGGCGTCAGCCAGCGCTTCCGGCAGCCGGGCGGCCATCGTGCCCAGTTTCATGGTGTTGGAGCGCGGTTCGATCACCGCCAGGATGCGGGTCCGGGGACCGAAGCGGCGGCGCAGGCCGTCCAGCGTCGTGGCGATGGCGCTGGGGTGGTGGGCGAAATCGTCGTAGACGGCCACGCCGTCCCGCGTGCCGCGCAGTTCCAGGCGGCGGCGCACGCCCTGGAAGCGGTTCAGGGCCGCGATGCCGTCCTCGGCCGCGACGCCGGCGTGGCGGGCGGCCGCCAGGGCCGCCAGGGCGTTGGCCTGGTTGTGGGCGCCGGCCAGAGACCAGTCCAGCACACCGGCCGGCCGGCCCTGGTGCAGGATGCGGCAGCGCCGGCCGTCGTCCGTTTCCGGTTCCGATCGCCAGTCGCCGCCGGGGCCGAAGGTCTCGACCGGCGTCCAGCAGCCGCGCGCCAGGACCCGGTCCAGGGCCTCGTCGGCCGCCGGCCGGATCAGGTGTCCCGACGCCGGGACGGTGCGCACCAGATGGTGGAACTGGGTCTCGATGGCGGCCAGGTCGGGGAAGATGTCGGCGTGGTCGTATTCGAGGTTGTTCAGGATGGCGGTACGGGGACGGTAGTGGACGAACTTCGAGCGCTTGTCGAAGAAGGCCGTGTCGTATTCGTCGGCCTCGATCACGAAGTGGCGCCGGGCGGGGTCGTAGCGGGCGGAAACGCCCAGGTCCGGCGCCACGCCGCCGATCAGGAAATTGGCGGGGTGGCCGGACTGTTCGAGGATCCAGGCCAGCATGGCGCTGGTCGTGGTCTTGCCGTGCGTGCCCGCCACGGCCAGGACGTGCTGGCCGCCCAGGACGTGGTCGGCCAGCCATTGCGGGCCGGAGGTGTAGGGCAAGCCGTGGTCCAGGATGGCCTCCATCAGCGGATTGCCCCGGCTGACGACGTTGCCGATCACGTACAGGTCCGCGCCCAGGCCGATCTGGCCGGCGTCGAAGCCTTCGATCAGGTCGATGCCCTGTTCGCGCAGCTGCGTGCTCATGGGCGGGTAGACGCCCACGTCGCAGCCGGTGACCCGATGGCCCGCCGCGCGGGCGATCAGGGCCAGGCCGCCCATGAACGTGCCGCAGATTCCCAATATGTGTACGTGCATCGTATCCTCCGGCCTGTATTGTAAGGGGGCTTGTTTGCGAGCGGCCCGGTCCGGGGGCGATGCTATGATGAGCCGGTATCACTGGATGGAAGATGTTTCGCATGGACAGGCGGAAATTCTTGCGCGCGGCTTTGCCGGCGGCGCTGGGGCTCGCGGCCGGCGCGCGCGGCGCGGGGGCCTCGATCCTGCCGGCCGACCCGGTCTTCGGCCGTTCGTTCGCCGATCTCCAGGGCCGCGACCAGGCCCTGTCGGCCTACGTGGGGCGGCCGGTGCTGATGAATTTCTGGGCCAGCTGGTGCGCGCCCTACGTGCGTGAAATGCCCCTGCTCGAAACCCTGCACCAGCGTCATCCCGACCTGTCCGTGCTCGGGCTGGCCATCGACACCCGGGCCAACGTCGAACGCTTCCTGGAAAAGGTCCATGTGTCCTACTCCCTGCTGCTGACCGGCACCCAGGGCATTCCGCTGATGCGCGAACTGGGCAACAAGGGCGGCGGCCTGCCGTTCACCCTGCTGTTCGACCGTCGGGGCCGCGTCGCGGACTCGGTCATGGGCGAACTCAAGCCGGACGACATCCAGGCCCGCCTGGCGCAGATACTTTAGGTTTCAATATTCAGCCTGTCCGCCCTCGGGGACCCTGTTTTTATGGACAAATCAGCGGTTTTAGCGTAAAAAGGCGCTTTGAAGGGTACCTCCATACCCAGGATCAGGCGGCTTCGGGCAAGGGCTCCAGGGCTGCCCGCTGACAGCAGCAACACATGTGGCCGTCGTGGATTCTCCCCGTCTCGCCGGGGTCGGACCGACGGCGCATTTGTTTCCGCCGTCCGGATCCGGTCATCGAACGGCCCCCTCCCGCATGGGCCAGCACACAGGAATTTATCGTCATGGATCTCCGAAAACTCAAAACGCTGATCGACCTGGTGGCCGATTCGGGCATCGCCGAACTGGAAATCACCGAGGGCGAAGGCAAGGTCCGCATCGTCAAGTTCTCCCAGACCGCGGCGGTCGTCCCGGCCGCCGTCGCGGCGCCCGCCCAGGTCGTGGCGGCGCCCGCGGCCGCGCCGGCTGCACCGGCCGCGGCGCCGGCCGCCGCCGTCCCGCAGGGACACCAGGTCAAGGCGCCCATGGTGGGCACGTTCTACCGTTCGCCCAATCCGAACGCGGCGGCCTTCGTCGAAGTCGGCCAGACCGTCAAGGAAGGCGATCCGCTGTGCATCATCGAAGCGATGAAGCTGCTGAACGAGATCGAAGCCGACAAGTCCGGCGTCATCAAGGAAATCCTCGTCGAGAACGGCGAACCGGTCGAATACGGCCAACCCCTGTTCATCATCGCCTGAGCGCCATGTTCGAAAAAATCCTGATCGCCAATCGCGGCGAAATCGCCCTTCGGGTCTTGCGCGCCTGCCGCGAACTGGGCGTCAAGACCGTGGTCGTGCACTCCGAGGCCGACCGCGAGGCGAAATACGTGCGCCTGGCCGACGAATCCGTCTGCATCGGGCCCGCCACGCCGCGCGACAGCTATCTGAACATGCCGGCGCTGATCTCGGCCGCCGAAGTCACCGACGCAGAGGCCATCCACCCCGGCTACGGCTTCCTGTCGGAAAACGCCGATTTCGCTGAGCGGGTGGAAAAGAGCGGCTTCGTGTTCATCGGCCCGCGCCCCGAAAGCATCCGCACCATGGGCGACAAGGTCAGCGCCAAGCAGGCCATGATCGCCGCCGGCGTGCCGGTCGTGCCGGGCTCGGGCGGTGCGCTGCCCGACGACCCCGAGGAAATCCAGCGCATCGCCGCCGAGGTCGGATATCCGGTCATCATCAAGGCGGCGGGCGGCGGCGGCGGGCGCGGCATGCGCGTCGTCTACACCGAGGCCGCCCTGCTCAACGCGGTGGCCATGACGCGCACCGAGGCCGGCGCCGCCTTCAACAACCCCGAGGTCTACCTGGAAAAATTCCTGGAAAACCCGCGCCACATCGAGATCCAGATCCTGGCCGACGGCGAGGGCAAGGCCGTCTGGCTGGGCGAGCGCGACTGCTCCATGCAGCGGCGCCACCAGAAGATCATCGAAGAAGCCCCCGCGCCGGGCATCGAGCGCGCCCTGGTCGAACGCATCGGCGAACGCTGCGCCGAGGCCTGCCGCCAGATGCGCTACCGCGGCGCCGGCACCTTCGAATTCCTGTATGAAAACGGGGAATTCTTTTTCATCGAGATGAACACCCGCATCCAGGTCGAGCACACGATCACCGAAATGATCACCGGCCTCGACCTGGTCCAGCAGCAGCTGCGCATCGCCGCCGGCGAAAAATTCACCCTGCGCCAGCGCGACATCCATCTGCGCGGCCACGCGATCGAATGCCGGATCAACGCCGAGGACCCCTACAAGTTCACGCCCAGCCCCGGCCGGATCACCAACTGGCATACGCCGGGCGGGCCGGGCGTGCGCATGGACTCGCACGTGTTCACCGGCTACACCGTGCCGCCCTATTACGACTCGATGATCGCCAAGCTCATCACCTACGGCGACGACCGCCACCAGGCGATCATGCGCATGGACATCGCCCTGTCGGAAATGATCGTCGAGGGGGTGCACACCAACATCCCGCTGCACCGCGAGTTGATGCAGGACGCCCGATTCGTCGAAGGCGGCACCAGCATCCACTACCTCGAACACAAGCTCGCCGCGCGCGCCTGAGGTCCGGCATGCGAGAGCTGGTGCTGAACTGCCCGGAAAGCCAGGCCGAGGCCTGGTCCGACGCCCTGCTGGAAGCCGGCGCCCTGTCGGTGTCCGTCGAGGACGCCGACGGCGACACGGAACACGAACAGGCGCTGTTCGGCGAACCGGGCACGGAGCCCGAAGTCCTGGCCTGGCGGCGCAACCGCCTGGTGGCCCTGCTGGCCGACGGCGATGATCCCGCCCATCTGCTGGCCGCGCTGGACGGCCTGGCCGGACCCGCGCCCGCCACGGACGACTGGTTCCTGCGCGACGTGCCGGACGCCGACTGGGTGCGCCTGACGCAATCCCAGTTCGGCCCCATCGTCGTGGGCGAACGCATCTGGATCGTCCCGAGCTGGCACCGCGACGACGCGGGCCTGCCCTCGGTCGGCGCCCGGGACGGCATCGTGCGCATCGAACTCGACCCCGGGCTGGCCTTCGGCACCGGCAGCCACCCCACCACGCACCTGTGCCTGGAATGGCTGGCGTCCCATCTGCAAGGCGGCGAGACCGTGCTGGACTACGGCTGCGGTTCCGGCATCCTGGCGATCGCCGCCCGCCTGCTGGGCGCCGGTCCGACCTGGGGCGTGGACATCGACGAGCAGGCGGTGCTGGCCACGGCCCGCAACGCGGCCGCCAATCGCGTGGACGTCCAGGCCGGCCTGCCCGATGCACTGCCCGCCGGGACCCGCCAGGTGGTGGTCGCCAACATCCTGTCCAACCCGCTCAAGCTCCTGGCGCCCATGCTGGCCGCCCGGGTCGCCCCCGGCGGCTGGCTGGCGCTGTCCGGCGTCCTGGAACGCCAGGCCGACGAGGTCAGCCAGGCCTACGCGCCCCATCTGCCCCTGCGGGTGTGGGCGGCCCGCGACGGCTGGGTCTGCCTGGCGGGACGCAAGGCCTGACGGAGCGCGGCGGTGATGGACCTGACCACGCGCTGCCCGAAATGCGGGACCGTGTTCCAGGCGGGCCTGTCGGACCTGCAGCTGCGCAAGGGCTATATCCGTTGCGTGCAGTGCGCCCATATCTTCGACGGCTATGCCGAGGTGGTCTCCGACGCGTCCGCGCCCGAGGCTTCGGCGCCACGTCCGGCCGCCGCGCCCGTGGCCGAGCCGCCCGCCGCGCCGCCGCCCCAGGTCATCCGTTCCGGGCGCCCCCCGGCGCCGCCGTCCGATCCCGTGCCGCCATCCGAGCCGGCGCCCGCGTTCCGCATCGGCGTCGCGCCCTGGCCCGACGACCGGCCCGAGCCCCGGATCGGGGACAC
>CBFGXR010000040.1:0-10182 GCA_965652675.1 uncultured Castellaniella sp. | reverse complement strand
TAGCGGTAGATGTTGTCCACGAAGAACAGCACGTCGCGGCCTTCGTCGCGGAATTTTTCCGCCATCGTCAGGCCCGACAGGGCCACGCGCAGACGGTTGCCCGGGGGTTCGTTCATCTGGCCGAAGACCATGGCGACCTTGGATTCCGCCAGGTTGTCGAGCTTGATGACGCCCGCGTCGGACATTTCGTGGTAGAAGTCGTTGCCTTCGCGGGTCCGTTCGCCCACGCCGGCGAACACCGACAGACCGCTGTGGGCCTTGGCGATGTTGTTGATCAGTTCCAGCATGTTCACGGTCTTGCCCACGCCGGCGCCGCCGAACAGGCCGACCTTGCCGCCCTTGGCGAAGGGGCACACCAGGTCGATCACCTTGATGCCGGTTTCGAGCAGCTCGACCGAGGGCGACAGTTCGTCGAACTTCGGGGCGGGCTGGTGGATGGCGCGCTTTTCATCGGACTGGATGTCGCCGCGCTCGTCGATCGGGCGGCCCAGCACGTCCATGATGCGGCCCAGGGTGCCGGTGCCCACGGGCACGGAGATCGGGGCGCCGGTGCCGGCCACGGCCATGCCGCGGCGCAGGCCGTCGGACGAGCCCATGGCGATGGTCCGCACGACACCGTCGCCCAGTTGCTGCTGGACCTCGAACGTCAGGCCCTTTTCCGCGAATGCGGAGGACTCGTCGGTCAAGGTGAGCGCGTCGTAGATGTTGGGGATGCTGTCGCGGGGGAACTGAATGTCCACCACGGCGCCGATGCACTGAACGATGGTACCGTTGCTCATGTTTAGTCCTATAAGTATCTCTGGGTTGCCGGTGCTTGCGTCGATCAGACCGCGGCGGCGCCGCCCACGATTTCCGAAATTTCCTTGGTGATGGCCGCCTGACGGGTCTTGTTGTAGACCAGCTGGAGGTCGCCGATGACTTTCTTGGCGTTGTCGGACGCGGCCTTCATGGCGACCATCCGGGCGGACTGCTCGCTGGCCATGTTTTCCGCCACGGCCTGGTAGACCAGGCCTTCGACGTAGCGCAACAGCAGCTCGTCGATCACGGTCTGGGAATCCGGCTCGTACAGATAGTCCCAGCCGTACTGGCTTTCCAGGGCTTCCTCGTCCTGGGAGCCCGTCTGGAAAGGATCTTCCAGGCCCGAGGGCAGCGGCAGCAGGCGGATGAAGCTGGGGTCCTGCTTCATGGTGTTGACGAAGCGGCTGGTCGCCAGATAGACCGCGTCCACCTTGCCGTCGACGAAGTCGTCGAGCTGGACCTTGATGGCGCCGATCAGGCGTTCCAGGTTGGGCGCGTCGCCCAGCTGGACTTCCGAGGACACCACGTTGACGCCGACGCGGTTCAGCAGGCCCAGGCCCTTGGAGCCCAGCGCCGTCGCGTGGACGCGCACGCCCTGCTGCTCGAATTCCTTGATCCGCGCGAGCGCCAGGCGCGAGATGTTGGTATTCAGGCCGCCGCACAGACCCTTGTCGGTGGTGACCAGCACGACGCCCACGGACGACAGCTTCTGGCGTTCCACCATGTAGGGGTGGGTGTAATCCGGGTTCGCCTGCATCAGGTGGGCCGCGATGGCGCGCACCTTGGTGGCGTAGGGACGGCCCGTCCGCATCCGGTCCTGCGCCTTGCGCATCTTGGACGCGGCGACCATTTCCATCGCCTTGGTGATCTTGCGCGTGTTTTGCACGCTCTTGATCTTGGTTCGAATTTCCTTGATTCCGGCCATTCCACTATCCTGTCAGGGCTGTCCGGGACGCGCGCCGCGCGTCCCGGCCGCTACTTAAAACGTGCCGTGCTTCTTGAATTCCTGGATGGCGGCGCCCAGAGCGGCGTCGTCTTCCTTGGAGAGTTCCTTCACGTCTTCGATGCGCTGGATCAGGGCTTCGTGCTTGGCCTTCAGGTAGTCCTTCAGGGCCTTTTCGAAGGCCAGCACCTGGCCGACTTCGAGGTCGTCCAGATGGCCGTTGTTCACGGAATACAGGGCCACCGCCAGTTCCCAGACCTGCTGCGGCTGGTACTGGGGCTGCTTGAGCAGTTCGACCACGCGCTTGCCGCGTTCCAGCTGGCGACGGGTGGCGTCGTCCAGGTCGGAGGCGAACTGCGCGAAGGCGGCCAGTTCACGGTACTGGGCCAGGTCGGTCCGGATCCCGCCGGAGAGCTTCTTGACGACCTTGGTCTGGGCGGAACCGCCCACGCGCGACACCGAGATACCGGCGTTGATGGCGGGCCGGATGCCGGCGTTGAACAGGTCGGTTTCCAGGAAGATCTGGCCGTCGGTGATGGAAATCACGTTGGTCGGCACGAAGGCGGACACGTCGCCGGCCTGGGTTTCGATGATCGGCAGCGCGGTCAGCGAGCCGGTCTTGCCCTTGACGGCGCCGTTGGTGAATTTTTCCACGTATTCGGGGTTCACGCGGGCGGCGCGTTCCAGCAGGCGGGAGTGCAGGTAGAACACGTCGCCGGGGTAGGCTTCGCGGCCGGGCGGGCGGCGCAGCAGCAGGGACACCTGGCGGTAGGCCCAGGCCTGCTTGGTCAGGTCGTCATACACGATCAGGGCGTCTTCGCCGCGGTCGCGGAAGTATTCGCCCATGGTGCAGCCCGAGTAGGCGGCCAGGTACTGCATGGCGGCGGAGTCGGACGCGGCGGCGGCCACGACGATGGTGTATTCCATGGCGCCGTGTTCTTCGAGCTTGCGCACCACGTTGTTGATGGTGGAAGCCTTCTGGCCGATGGCGACGTACACGCAGGTGACGCCCTTGCCCTTCTGGTTGATGATGGTGTCGACGGCCACGGCGGTCTTGCCGGTCTGGCGGTCGCCGATGATCAGCTCGCGCTGGCCACGGCCGACGGGCACCATGGAGTCGATGGCCTTCTGGCCGGTCTGCAGCGGCTGCGACACGGACTGGCGGGCGATCACGCCGGGCGCGACCTTTTCGATCACGTCGGTTTCCTTGGCGTTGATCGGGCCCTTGCCGTCGATCGGGTTGCCCAGGGCGTCGACGACGCGGCCGCGCAGTTCCGGGCCGACCGGCACGGACAGGATCTTGCCGGTGGTCTTGACGGCGTCGCCTTCGGACACGCCGACGTAGTCGCCCAGCACCACGGCGCCCACGGAATCACGTTCCAGGTTCAGGGCCAGACCGAACTTGTTGTTGGGGAATTCGAGCATTTCGCCCTGCATCACGTCGGACAGACCGTGGATGCGGGTGATGCCGTCGGTGACGGACACGACCGTGCCTTGCGTGCGGACATCGGTGGACGCGCCCAGGCCTTCGATGCGGCTCTTCAGCAGTTCGCTGATCTCGGACGGGTTAAGTTGCATGGTAAGACTCCTGGAATCTTGTTGGTTGGCCCGCCATCACGCGGCCAGCGTATCGCGCAGACCGGCCAGCCGGGCCTGCACGGAAGTATCGAGCACGTGATCGCCGACGGCGACGCGCACCCCGCCGATCAGTTCCGGGTCGACCGTCACCTGGGATTTGAGCTTGAGGCCGAACTTGCGCTCCAGCCCCTGCAGCAGGCCGGCCACCTGGGCATCGGTCAGCGGGTAGGCGCTGGCGATGCGCGCCAGGGCGGTGCCCTCGAGCCGGTTGCGCAGCAGTTCGAATTGCTCGGCCACCTGGGGCAGCGCCTGGACGCGGCCGTTCTCGACCACCAGGGCGACGAGGTTGGCCGCCTGCACGGGCAGTTCCTGGGGGACCAGGCCCTTCAGCAGTTCGGTGCGCTGCGCGTCGGACAGGCGCGGATCGGCCATGGCCTCGAGCACGTCGGGCATGCCGGACACCTGGGCCAGCAGCGACATCACGCCGGACCAGTATTCGAGCCCGCGCGCATCGCCGCGCACCGATTCGAACAGGGCCTCGGCGTAGGGCCGCGCGATAGTAGACAGTTCAGCCATGACTCGCCCTGGTTCAGAGTTGCGCCTGGAGCTGGTCGAGCAGCTCGGCGTGCGCCTTGGCGTCCACTTCGCGACGCAGGATCTGTTCGGCGCCCTTCACGGCCAGCACGGCCACTTCGGCGCGCAGTGTTTCACGCGCGCGCTGGACTTCCTGGGCGGCGTCCTGGCGGGCCTGGGCGACGATCCGGGCCTTTTCGGCTTCGGCTTCGCGGCGGGCTTCGTCGATCAGCGCGGAGGCCTGCTTTTCGGCTTCGGCAAGACGCGCGTGGTTTTCCGTTTTGGAGGCGGCTTCCATCAGACTGACGCGGGCCTGGGCCTGGGCCAGATCGGCCTTGCCCTTTTCGGCGGCGGCCAGACCGTCGGCGATTTTCTGGCGACGATCATCCATTGCCTTCGTCAGGGGCGGCCAGATGAATTTCATCGTAAACCAACCCAGAACGAAAAACACGATCATCTGGAAAAAGAGAGTCGCGTTTAAATTCACGGTCGTTTTCCTAATTTACCCGTTCGTGCCTTGCGGCGATTCCGCAAGGCACCTAATCCGGCCGTCCACGGCCCGGAGGCCGCCGACGAACCCCTGGCCTGCGACACACGCGCAGGCCTGCGCCGTCATCAGCCCACGAAGGGGTTGGCGAACGCGAACAGCATGGCCAGACCCACGCCGATCAGGAAGGCCGCGTCGATCAGGCCGACCAGCAGGAACATCTTGGTCTGCAGGGTGTTCATCAGTTCGGGCTGGCGCGCGGAGGCTTCCAGGTACTTGCCACCCATCATGCCGATCCCGATGCAAGCGCCGATGGCGCCCAGACCGATGATCAGACCGCAAGCGAGAGCAACGAACGCAACGTTGGTCATAACAACTCCTTGGTAAGTAAACGTTGTTTAGTCAAAAAATCAAAAAACCAGAAATCAGGGCAAGCCCCGCGAGCCCGCCCGGGAGACCCCGGGCGAATTTTTAGTGGCCTTCGTGCGCCTGCCCGATATACACCAGGGTCAGCATCATGAAGATGAACGCCTGCAGCAGCACGATCAGGATGTGGAAGATCGCCCATGCCGAACCGGCGAGCACGTGTCCGAACGCAAGGCTGATACTGGAAGCATTCGCCCCCGTCCAGGCACCACCCAGCAAGGCGATCAGCATGAACAGCAGTTCGCCCGCATACATATTGCCGAACAGCCGCATGCCCAGCGACACGCACTTGGCCGCATATTCGATGAGGTTCAGCAGGAAATTGAAGGGCGCCAGGATCAGCGCCGCGACGCCGTGCGCGTGGAAGGGCGCGGTGAAGAGTTCCTTGACGAAGCCGCCCGGGTGCTTGATCTTGATGCCGTAGTACAGCATCAGCACCAGCACGCCCAGGGACATGCCGAGGGGGATGTTCAGATCGGCGGTCGGCAGGATGCGGTGGTAGTACAGCGGATCGGAATGATCGGCGCCCAGGCCGGTGATGCGGAAGATCCAGCCGGCCAGGTCGACCGGGATCAGGTCCAGCGTGTTCATCAGCGTGATCCAGAGGAACACGGTCAGGGCCAGCGGCGCGGCGAACTTGCGCGTGGTTTCGTTGGGGATGATGCCCTTGGCTTCCTCGTGGACCATGCCCACGAGCATTTCGATGGCCATCTGGAAGCGGCCCGGCACGTCGGTGGTGGCCCGGGTCGCGGCGCGCCAGAGGAAGAAGATGACGATGGCGCCCATCAGGACCGACCAGAACAGCGAGTCGTAGTTGACGACGCCGAAGTTGGCGATGATGTCCTGCTTGTGCCCGAGATTGTTCAGGTGAACCAGGTGATGCTGGATGTATTCGGACTGCGGCGTCGTTACAGCGTCGGTCATCGGAAACCCTTTTTCGTATTCAAATCATGGCAGGCGGCGCAAGGCCAGCAACACCACGTACCCCTTCATGACGCCCAGCAGGCCCAGCAGGAAGGCCGGCCAGTTCAGCCAGTCGCCCCACCGCCACGCCACCAGGACCACCACCCCCGCCACCGTCAGCAGCTTGAGGAATTCGCCCCAGAAGAAGGCGAGCGATCCCGGGCGTTTCGGCCCGAAGTACCCCAGCAGCAGTCGCAAGGCGAACAGCGCGTTGGGCACGAAATAGGCCGCCGCCCCGATGAGGGCGGAGAACCCGGCGTCCTTCCCTGCAATCCCCCAGGCACCCAGCACCACCAGCATTCCCGTGAATGCCTGCGCCGCCAGCGCCCGAAACAGGCCGACCCGCGAGCGTCGGGCGATCAGCGCGCGTTCCTGGTCGGAAAGCACCAGCGCGACGACCGGATCGGACGACCCGCCCTCCGGATCGCAAGCTGTTCGAGCATCCATGGGCCCCACCGCTCACGTCACACCGCGCACCCGCCGACAGGCTCCGTCGATTCGGGCCGGTCGATCGCACATGCGGCGATAGTCAAACTCGTAAATTATAGCGTCCCTTTCAGGGAATATTCAAACTTCCCCTATCGAGGGCGCACTATTTTAGCGCAGTTCGTCCGGGCGCGCGTCCCCCCGGACATCCGCTCCGGCGGACTACGCCGTTTCCCCGACGGCCGGCCGACCATCCACCCGGAAAACGGCGTAGCGACTCCGGCCTATAGGTGGGCGCGGGGCCCGCCCATAACATTCTCCATACGACATCACAGTTCGACACGTTCGGCAAAGATCGCAGCGCCGGACAGGAGCATCGCCATGCGATTCATGGGTTTGCGGCTCGGCATCATCATCGCGGCGCTGCTGGGCGCGGCGGCCGCCGCGCAGGAGCCCGAACCGCCCAGGCGCAACCTCGACGAGGGCCGCATCAACAGCGACCCGCTGAAGGGGCTGATCATCAACCGCACCGTCACCGTGATGGGATGGGACTTCTACAGCAACTTCACGCAAGTGTGGCAGGCGCTGTACCCGGACTCGCAGGACACGATGACGGTCATCGAGCGTCCCACCGCGCAGTTCGGCAGCGAGATCTGGATCAGCTATCTGGACCAGACCGTCTTCCACACATTTCTGTCCCCGGCCCGCTCGCGGGCGAAGGACCAGAGCAGGGAAGTCGTCCAGGCGGTCCGGGAGAACATCGACATCATCAACGCCCAGAGGAAGTTCATCCAGAACGCCGACCTAGGGCCCGAGGAGATGTAAATGAGTCAATCCACACGCAATCCTCGCATCAGGTCCGGCGGGCCTGCCGCGATCCTCCTGGGCGCATTGATCGCGCTGCCATGGGCACCGCTGCCCGCGTCGGCGGGACAGCTGCTCTACACCCCGGTCAACCCCAGCTTCGGCGGCAATCCGCTGAACGGCCCCACCCTGCTGCAGAGCGCGCAGGCGCAGAAGCGGTATCCCTACCCCATGGACGATCTCGGCCTGGACAACATCGGACAGATCCTGCAGACCGACAACGGCTTCCTGATCCAGAAGGGCGACAAGCTCTACTGGGTCGACCTGAACGGCAATTCGCATCCCATCGACCTGGGCAACGCCGATGCCGGCGGCACCCCCATCAACTGACCCGGAACCGGAAAGGCCCGTCATGGACACCCTGAAAATGCCTGGAGCCCGCGCACTCGCGTCGGTACGCGGCTCATGGATCGCTCCGGTGCTGGCGCTGACCCTGTCCGCGTGCGCGATCCAGAAGCCCGCCAACGTTTCCAACGAGGCGCAGCTGACCCCGCCGACCCCCTCGGCCACCGCGCTGCTGCAGCTGCCTCCTCCGCAGAAAAAGATCGTGGCCGCCGTCTACGGCTTCCGGGATGAAACCGGCCAATACAAGCCCTCCCCCAGCAGCGCGTTCTCCACGGCGGTCACCCAGGGCGCGGCGTCGATGCTGATGAAGGCCCTGAAGGACTCGGGCTGGTACATCCCCGTCGAGCGCGAGGGCCTGCAATCCCTGCTGACCGAGCGCCGGGTGCTGCGGGCCGTGGACGAGGGCGCGCAGAACGGCGGCGGAGTCCCGAACCTGCTGCCCGCCTCCATCATCCTGGAGGGCGGCGTGATCGCCTACGACACCAACACGAGGACCGGCGGCCTGGGCGCGAAGTTCCTGGGGATCGGCATGAGCACGCAATACAGCGTCGACCAGGTCACGATCGGCCTGCGGGCCGTGGACGTCGCGACCGGCGCGATCCTGGACAGCGTCTCGACCACGAAGACGATCTTCTCGTACGAGATCCATCCGAGCTATTTCCGTTTCGTCAATTACTACGACCTGCTGGAGATCGAAGGCGGCTACACCCACAACGAGCCCGCCCAGCTGGCCGTGAAGGAAGCGATCGACGCCGCCGTCATGCACCTGACGGTGCAGGGCATCAAGAACAACCTGTGGCGCCTGAAGAATCCGGCGGACTGGAACAGCGCGCTGATCCAGCGCTACCTGGCCGCCGAAAACAGCGAAGTGACGACGGTGACGCCGCGCCAGACGGCCGACACGGACGCCGCGGCCGCCCCGGTCCAGACCCAATGACCGCCTTGAACGCGGCCTGGACCTGTTCACACGAATCAAGGAGTCGCGAAGCCATGAACACATCCTCCCTTTTCCGCTTCGGCCCGCCGCTCGGCCGCATCTGCCTGTGCCTGGGCCTCGCGGCCCTGCTGAGCGCAGCCCCCCCGGCCAGCCACGGCGCCGGCCTCGATCTTTCCGCGCCCGGCGAACTGCCGCCCCAGGAACTGGCCAATGTCGGCGTGCAGGCGCGCGTCGTCCAGCGAGGCGGCCTGAACACCGGCGAGATCACCCAGAAGGGCGCCGATTCCACGGCATCCATCCTCCAGGACGGCTTGCGCAACCGGGCGGACACCTCGCAGTCCGGCGCGGGCAACACGGCCGTGATCCAGCAAGCCGGGGCCGGCAACGACGCCCAGATCATCCAGGCCGGAATGGGCATCCGGGGCGAAATCCACCAGACCGGCGCAGCCAATCGCGGCCGGCTGGAACAGTACGCCAGCAACAGCTACGCGAACCTGAACCAGATCGGCAATTTCAATCAATTGTCGGTGACGCTCACCACGCCGGGCCCGCTGGCGCCCATCACCCAGATCGGCAGCGGCCTGAAGCTTTCCGTGTATCGCTGACGCACTCGAACCTGTTCTTTCGACGACGCCCGGTTTCAAGACCGCCGGACAGCGTTCTTTCCTCACTGGTCTTGTCGACTCAAGGAGCTTCAACATGAAACACTCTCTTTGCGCACTGGCGTCCGGTCTTGCATTGGCCTTCGCCGGCACGGCGGCCTTCGCCGGCAGCACCGGCAACACCTACCAGAACGGCTTCAACAACGACGCCGAGATCACGCAGGCATACAACGGGAACGCCACCGCGACCATCACCCAGATCGAAGCCAGCAACGTGGCCAAGGCCAACCAGTCCAACAACTTCTTCGGCACCGCCCAGATCGACATCTACCAGAAGGGATACAACAACTACGCCAACGCGAAACAGTCGGACAACGTGGGCGTCAGTTCCAAGGTCGTGCAGAAAGGCTGGCAGAACGTGGTCAACACGGACCAGAGCCACAACGGAAACGCCCGATCGGATGTCTACCAGGAAGGCGTGAACAACTCGGCCGACGTCAAGCAGACCTGGACCGGCGACGCCAGCGCCAAGATCGTCCAGACCGGCTGGAAGAACGTCGCGAACTCCACCCAGGAACACAGCCTGGACGTGACGACCGACATCTACCAGAGCGGCGTCAACAACTCCGCCGACGTCACGCAGAAGTGGACCCACGACGCCGACGCGAAGATCGTGCAGGCCGGCTACAAGAACACCAGCACGGTGACGCAGCAGTACGGAAGCAACCAGAAGGCCGACCTGTATCAGGACGGGTGGGTCAACTCGGCGACCGTGATGCAGACGGGCTCCAACCTCTCCGCCACGGCGGTGCAGATCGGGTACGGCAACACCGCCACGTTCAACCAGACGGGCTGGTAAGCCCGCGGGCCTTCGCGCCAGGATCTCTGGCGGGGCTTCCTCGGCCCGCCAGAGATTTTTCCCCTCTTCCGGAGCATGGTCATGATGGCGGCGGATCTGAATCTCCAGGTATGGCTGGACAGCGGGACCGGCGCGCAGGCCGGCATGATCGTGCCCTACGTCCAGAGCCCGGAACGCCGCATGATCGACTATCGGCTCCAGGCCATCAAGCAAGGGCCTTCGGGCGCCTCGCGGATCGTGCAAAGCGGTTCCATCGACCTGCCGGCCGACCGGCCGACCGCGCTGACGCAATTTTCCATATCGCTCGGGGTCCGCGATCAGTGCCGGATCGAGCTTCTCATCTTCTCCCAGGGTGTCCAGGCGGGCACCTATCGTTTCGCC
>CBFGXR010000039.1:0-10203 GCA_965652675.1 uncultured Castellaniella sp. | reverse complement strand
AATCCGTGTGGCCCTCGACCGTGATGTCGTAGCCGGCGTCGGACAGCACCTTGGCCATGCGCTGCAGCACCGACAGGCCTTCCCGGCTGAGATCCGCCTGGCCCGTGCCGAACAGGATCTCGCTGTTGATGCGGAAACTGATGGAGCGCCGGTTGACGATCACCTCGACGTCGTGGCCCAGCTCGCCCAAGGGCAGGGAGGCCGCGAGGGCGGCGCCTTCGGACGGTTCTTCCGGGGCGGGCGCAGGCGCGGCGGCGGGCGCGGCCGGCGGATTGCCGTCCGTCTTGTCCATGTGCGCGGATGCTGGCGGCGAGGCGAAGGCCAGCGCGGCATCCTCGGCGGAATAGGGGGCGATGTCTTCCGGCGCCGGGATCGGCGCCAACATCATGGGGGCGCCAGCGGCCTCCGGGGCCGGCGTCGCGGCGACCGCCGCGGGCACGGGCGGCTTCGCGGGCTCGAGGTCCGGAAAGCTGCCGAACAGCGATGAATGCGCGGGCTCGGCCGGAGGCGGGGCATCGAATGCCCGCGCGGCGTCTTCGGCGGAATAGGGGACGATGTCGTCCGGCGCCGGAATCGGCGCCAGCGCCATGATCGCGGGCGCATCCGCGAGCGCCTGCGTCCGGACAGCCGCGCCCGGCGTGGTCGTCCGCTTGCCGATGGACCCCGAAAACGCCAGCATCACGATCATGGCGACCAGCAGCAGGGTCATCATGTCCAGGTAGGTGATGAACCAGCCTTCTTCCTGGTGCGATTCCGTCGCCGCCTGTTCCAGGCCCCAGCGGTCGGCGACGCTGGTGCGCTTGCGGTCGCGCCGCAAGGCCTGCCGGGCCTGGTGCAATTCGGTTTCCATCGCCCGCATGCGCTGAGCGATGGCCTGGGCCGGATTCAGTTCGGCGGGTCCGTGCCTCATGAGGGTTCCGGCGCCTTGTCCTTGGGCGCCGCGACCGGTTCCAGATCGCGGATCTCGTCGCTGATTTCCGCGATGAAGGCCTTCAGCGTTTCCCGCATCAGGGCCGGGCTGCGCTTCTGGCTCATCATGGCGATGCCCTGCATCAGGGTATTCATCAGGATCAGGCGCTGTTCGGTGCGGCGTTCCAGCTTGACCGCCACGGGCTTGAACACCAGATTGGCCAGCAGCACGCCATAGAAGGTCGTCATCAGGGCCAGGGCCATCTGCCGGCCGATGGCCGTGATGTCGCCGTCACCCAGCAGGAACAGCAGGTTGACCAGGCCCACCAGGGTGCCCACCATGCCGAAGGCCGGCGCGAATCCCGCCATGGTGCGGAACAGCTGGGCCTCGGCGTGTTCCTTGGCCTTCATGCGGGCGACGCGCCATTGCAGCAGGTCCAGGATGTCCTGTTCGGGCACGTTGTCGATCACGAACTGCACGCCGTTGCGCAGAAAGGGGCTGGACACGCGCTCCAGGGCCTGCTCGACGGCATGGATGTCGCTCTGCATCCAGATGCGCGCGATCTCGACCAGGTCTTCCAGGTCCTTGTCGACGTCCAGGGGCTCATGGTGCACGACGCTGCGGATCAGGCCGAAGATGCGCATGACTTCGCGCAGCGGATAGGCGATGAAGGTCGCCGCCGCCGTCCCGATCAGCACGATGCCCAGGCCCGGCCAGTCGACGAACAGCCCCGGGTCCTCGGCCGACAGGAACAGGACGATGGCCAGCATCAGGATGCTGGCGACGATGCCGATCAGGGTGGATGGATTCATGCGCGGGGACATTGGACGGAACATAGCCGCATCTTACCGTGATCGGATATCCGGAATTCCGGTGAACAGCGGGATCTTTACCGACCGACCGCCGGATGACGGGCCGGAGAGCGGGTTTGCGCGATCCCGCCATGCCCGGGTTCCTTTCTCTATAATTCGCATAATGTATATTATGTAAAGTTAAAGAAATCCATACTTGGAACTCTATCTGGATGGATTTGCCCCGTCGGTCGGAGCACACTATTCGCAAGCGCTTCGGCAAATAAAGGAGTAACGGCATGTCGTTCATCCTGACCTGGGTCATCATCGGAGCCGTGATCATGCTGGCCTACATTATTTTCTTCATCGATATCGACCATCGATGGGCCGACGGGTTCATAGGCTATCCGCTGGTCTATCTGCTCACGATTTTCCTGTGGCCGGTCACCGTGCTTTGCCTGATCGGAACACGGTTTGCCGCCACCCGCTACGCGCGGCGCCGATGACGCGCGTCCCTCATTGATCCCGGAGGCAAACGCCATGACAGAGAAAGACATTCGGCCCGATCCCGCATGGAAGAGCCACGGACATCCCGAAGAATCTCAACCGCTCTGCCCGCAATGCGGCGAGCCGCTCCAGGACTGCGATTGCGCGAAGCGCTGGGAGAACGAAGGCGGAGCGCCGTACCCGCGGAAAAACGGGAAACCCGGCTGATTCTTGCCGTTCATACCGGCAATTCAAGCGGTCTCGATCCGCGCGACGATCAGCCGGGCATCCCCACTCATCGGCGTCAGCCTCAGGGCCGGACAATCGCCCACGGCCACGGAAAGGTGCAGCGTGTCGCCCGCCTCCAGCGCGCCACGGCCCAGCCGGCCCGGCACCTCGATCTCGTAGGCGCCCTGCCAGCCGTGCCACAGCCAATGCCCCGGTGCGAGCCGCTGGACGACCGCGCCCTGGCATGTCGTCACATGGCCCTGCGCCTTCGTCCGCCGCAGCATCAGATTGAAGTCGCGCACAGGCCCCGCAGGCAGTTCGCAGCGATACGGCTCCTCGCCGGCGAAGCGGAAATCCCTGCCGGCCGGCAGGACGACGGTCCGTCGTGTCCGCTCCTGGATCAGGTGGACCGGACCGCCTTGGGTGACCAGCAGCACCCGGTCGACGCCTTCCCAGTATGAGAACGGCCCGGGCGTGACGACCTCGGCGGCGCTGACGCGCCACAGGAAATCGTCCATGCCCGCCCCGGCGGGATGGACCGCGATCTCGCGCGTGACGCCGCCGCCGTTCTTCCAGGGACTCGCGCGCAATTCGGCGGCGCGGATGAAGCGCAGCCGGGTCGCGGCCGATCCGCCACGGGACATCGACATGACGGGAGCGCCTTCGGAATCCACTAAGGCCTCAGCAGATGCCAAGCCAGCCGGGCGGCGGCGCGAGCGGTGTGCCGGTCGATGTCGTGGTCCGGGTTCATCTCCGCGATGTCGGCCAGGCGCAGCTTGCCGCTGCGCTTGACCGCCAGCACGCAGGCTTCCACGACGCTCAGGGGCACCCCCAGGGCGGCGGGCGCCGACACGCCGGGCGCCACGCCGGCGGGCAGCACGTCCAGGTCGATCGTCAGGTACACCAGATCGGCCTCGGCCAGCAGCGCGTCGATCTGCCGCAGGCGTTCGGTCAGGTGGCGTTCCTGCATGTCCATGTCTTCGACGTGAAAAACGTCCAGTGCCCGGGCGTGATCGTACAGTCCCCGGGTATTGCCCACGGGCGACACGCCGAGGCACGCGTAGCGGATGGGCAGCCCGTGGTCGCGGCCGTATTCCAGGATCTGGTCGAAAGGGGTGCCCGACGATCCCGGCCGGCTGGTGCGCAGGTCGAAATGCGCGTCCAGGTTGACGATCAGGATGCGCGGCGGCGCCCCGCCCTCTCCTTCCAGATGGGTGGCCAGCCCCTGGAAGCTGGCCCAGGCGACCTCGTGCCCGCCGCCGAGCGTGACGGGGCGCGCGCCCGCATCCAGCGCGGCGGCGACCTTGCTCGCCTGGGCCTGTTGGGCCTCTTCCAGCGCGTCGCCTTCGCAGGCCACGTCGCCCGCGTCCCAGAATCGCTCCAGGTCGTGCGCGGGCAGGCCCGCCAGCATGCGGCGGATCGCTCCGGGTCCCTTCGCGGCGCCCGGGCGGCCGTGGTTGCGCCGCACGCCCGCGTCGCTGGCGAAGCCCAGCAGGACGGCGTCCCCCGGTCCATAACCGGCCGGCTCGGCGCGCACGATCTGGTGCAGCCTGCGGGTGTCCCCGCTTTCGGACGCGTCGTCGCGCCCTGTCCAGAGTGTGTCGCTCATGATGCGCCCGCCTCCATGGGGCCCTTGCTGAGTACCGCCTGCAGGAACGAGCGGGTGCGCTCGTTCCTGGGCTGCTGGAAAATGACGTCCGGCCGGTCGGCCTCGATGATCCGGCCATAGTCCATGACGACCACGGTATCCGCCATTTCCCGGGCGAAGCCCATTTCGTGGGTGACGACCATCATCGTCATGCCTTCCTTGGCCAGCAGTTTCATCACCTGCAGCACCTCGCCGACCAGTTCCGGATCGAGCGCCGACGTGGGTTCGTCGAACAGCATGACTTCCGGCTCCATGGCCAGCGCCCGGGCGATCGCCACCCGCTGCTTCTGCCCGCCCGAGAGGCTGTTGGGCATGGCCCGGGCCTTGGCTTCGAGCCCGACCTTGGTCAGCAGCGCCAGCCCTTTTTCGTCGGCCTGCGCGGCGGAGGCCCCGCGCAGGGTGCGCGGGCCGATGGTGACGTTTTCCAGCACGGTCAGGTGCGGAAAGAGATTGAAGGACTGGAACACCATCCCCACCCGCGTGCGCAGGTGGTTGAGCGACTTTTCGTGCATCAGCGCGCCCGCGTCGAGCAGGCGCTCGCCGCAGATGTCGATGGTGCCCCGCTGGGCGATCTCCAGGCCGTTGCAACAGCGCAGCAAGGTGCTCTTGCCCGAACCGCTGGGACCGATGACGACCACGACCTGGGACCGGTCGACCTCCAGGTCGACGCCTTTCAGGACCGCGTTGTCGCCATATGATTTATGCAGATCGCTGATTCTGATCATGACATCGGACGTACTCATTGCACCATGCCTCCGGCCTGCAGGCGCAGTTCGACGCGGCGCAGGATTTTCGATGTGGCGCTGGTGAGGATCCAGTAGATCAGCGCAATCACGAGATAGACCTCCAGCGAACGATAGGACACGCTGATGATCTTCTGCCCCTCGTGCATGACGTCGTGGATCGTGACCAGGGACACCAGCGCCGAATTCTTGATCAGGGCGATGAACTCGTTGCCCAGCGGCGGAATCATGCGCACGATCGCCTGCGGCAGGATGATCTTGAGCATGGCCTGGGTGGAAGACATCCCCAGCGACCGGGCGGCCTCCATCTGGCCCTTGTCCACGGACTGGATCGCGCCGCGCACGACCTCCGACACATAGGAGGCCGAATACATCCCCATGCCCAGCACCCCGCAGACGAAGGCGGGCAGCAGGATGCCGAACCGGGGCAGCCCGAAGAACCAGATGAAGAGCTGCACCAGCAGCGGCGTGCCGCGAAAGCAGGACAGGTAGACGCTGCACACCTTGTAGACGAGCCTGCCTTGCGGATTCAGTCGGCCGATGCCGATCAGCAGGCCCAGGCAGCAGGACAGCAGGAGCGCGCACACGGTGACCTCCACCGTCACCCAGGTGCCGCGCAGCAGGTCTTCCCAGCCGACGATCGCGGGGGTGAAGTCGAGATTCATTTCCTGCCCTCGAACCATTTGTCGACCAGGCCCTGATACACGCCATTGGCCTGGATGGTCTTGAGCGCCTGATTCAGTGCCTTGGTCGGGCTCGTTCTTGCTCACGGCGATACCATATTCCTCCGTCGTGATCTGCTCATCCAGCACCGTGAAGCCGGGATTCTGCTGCGCGAACAGCTTGGCGGCGGGCTTGCCGGTCACGGCGGCATCCGCCCGGCCGATATCCACCAGGTTGAACATCTCCTGGTTCTTCTCCACCTCGACCCGCTGCACCTTGGGATAGTGCTGCTGCATGTAGTTCACGGACTTGGTGCCGACCTGCACGGTGACGCGCTTGCCGTCCAGGTCCTTCAGGGTCTTGATCGGGCCGCCGCTCTTGGTCAGCACCACGAGCCCGCCGGCATAGTACGGGTCCGTGAAATCCACGACCTGTTTGCGCGCGTCCGTGATGTAGATCGCCGACATGGCGGCGTCCGCCCGGCCGGACAGCACCGCGGGGATGAGGCCCTTGAAGTCGATGTCGGTCCAGGCGATCTTCTTGCCCATGGCCTGGACCAGGGCCTCGGTCAGTTCGATGTCGAAGCCCGTCCGTTTGCCGTCCACGGTCATTTCCATGGGCGGGAACGTGGGATCGGTGACCACGCGGATGGTGTCGGAAGCCGCCTGGCCGGCGACCGGCGCGCCGCCCAATGCCAGGGCCAGCAGCGTGATGCGAAGGGTCTGGGAAAATTTCATGAGAGTCTCCTCGGTGTGGGCGTGTGTGGTTTCGGGATCAAAGGTCCTGCAGTTGCGACGAAATGTGCGCCGCCCCGCGCACGGTCATTTCGATGAAACGGTCTTCCTGCCCTTGCGCCCGCAGCGCGGGCGCCATCATGGTGATGACGGCCACGGCCGGATGTCCGGGATGCTGGAACAGCGGCGCGCTCGCGCCCCAGATGCCGATATCGACCTCGCCGTTGGAGACGGCGTATCCCTGGGTGCGGATCCGTTCCAGCTGAAGTTCCAGATCGGCACGCGACGCGTCGTCCAGCAACTGATCGCGCAGCAGCTGATCCAGCACGACGCGCCGCTGTTCCGCGTGCATGAAGGCCAGCAGCGCCTTGGCCGAAGCGCCCTTGCAGAGCGGCAGCATGCGTCCCTTGACGAAGGAACAGCGCAACGGGTGCCGGCTTTCCACCATGTCCAGGCAGACGATCTGGTGCCTGACGGCCACGAGCAGTCCGATCGACTCCCCGCTGAGGCTGGACAGCGCTTCCATCCGGTCGTGCGATTCGTGCGTGAGGAACGACGACTGGTCGAACCCCCAGGCCAGGGGCACGCACATCGGTCCGGGCGAGAACTCGTTGTCCCGGCCGATCACGAAGCCCCAGCGGCGCAGCAGGGACAGCTGGCGGTACAGCGTGCTTTGCGCCAGGCCCGTCAGTTCCATCAGTTCGGCGATGGTGGCGCCGCGCCCGAGCCGGGCCAGCGTCGCCAGGACATGCAGGACTCGTTCGGCGCTGCCTTTGGCGGCCTGATCTTCTTGCATGCGGATGGGCCCTCGTGGTGGGAACGAATGGAGCCCATCATAAATATTTTTTGATAATTTCCTGTCTTATATTCTTATTCAATGAGAATGTAGGGGAAATCACTGAAACGCATCGGGCTCGCGCAGCACGTGGCGAATGCAATCCAGCGCCAGTTCGACCGACTTCGGGCGGTATTCGTTCCGGCGCCAGTACATCGACACCGAGCCGAAGCACTCCAGCTTCAGCGGCAGGATGCGCAGCAGGTCCATGTCCGTCAGCGCGCTCGCCGAACGGTGCGAGGCGACGCCGATCGCATCGCTGTTGCGCAGCAGCGCGATGTTCGCGATGACCGAGTTGGACTCGATGTAGTTGGGCGGCAGGCTCAGGCCCGCCGCGGCCAGGGCGGTTTCCAGCGCCTTGCGGATCGGCGATCCCCGGGGCCAGACGACCCAGCGGTATCGCAGCACGTCGTCCCAGTCGATCGCGTCGTGGCCGATCAGGGGATGGTCGCGGCGCACCGCCAGATCGACCGGCTCGGTGTACAGGAGTTCGGCATCGAAACCGGCCAGGCCCGGATCGTCCTCCATCGTGCGCCCGATGACGATGTCCAGGTCCCCCTGGTTCAACCGGTCCAGCAGCAGATCCATGGTGCCCTCGACCAGGTCGATGCGCAGGCTGGGCATGCGCGCGGCCATTTCCAGCACCGCCAGCGGACCGGCCTCGGTCGCCGCCACGCCGGAGGCGCCCAGGGCCACGTGCCCCGCCCCGCCCTCTCTCAGGATGTGCATGTCGGCCGCCGCCCGGTCGAGCTGGGCTTCGATGCGGCGGGCGTGCGCGATCAGCGCCCGGCCATGGACCGTGGGCGTCAGCCCGCGGGCGTGGCGCTCGAACAGCGTCAGGCCCACGTCGCTTTCCAGGTCCTTGAGCCATTTCGACAGGCCGGGCTGCGTGGTGTGCAGCACGGCCGCCGAATGGCTCAGGTTGCGGGTCTGCGCAAGGCTCAGCAGAAATCTGAGGTTGCGCAGACGGATGCGGTCGGTCCAGTCGCTGCCCATGTCGGATTCCAGGATGGGAGCGTCGGCCGCGCCAGGCTGGCTCAGTGCTGCTTGCCCGGATCCTTCACGGCCTCGAAGGTCGCGAATTCGACATTGCGCAGCTTGCCGCCGACCCGGTCCAGCTTGCGGATGTATTCATTCTGGACGATGTCGCGGGTGTCGGGATCGATCTGGACGGGGCCGCGCGGACTTTCCCATTTCAGGCCCCGGGCCGCCGCGATGAAGGCGTCGCCGCTCGCGTCGCCGCCGGTCTTTTCCAGGACCTTGTAGATCAGCTGCATGCCGTCATAGCCGCCCACCGACATGAAGTTGGCGCGGTCCTGCGGATGGGCCTTGGTGTAGGCGTCGACGAAGGCCTTGTTTTCCGGCGAGTCGTGCGCATCCGAATAATGGAAGGCGGTGATCATGCCCAGCGCATTGTCGCCCAGCGCCGCCAGGGAGTTTTCGTCGGTCATGTCGCCCGGGCCCATTTCCTTGATGCCCAGCTTGTCCAGCCCCATTTCGCGGAAATTCTTGGCCAGCGCCACCATCGAGCTGCCCGGCGGCACGAAGAAGAAGAGCGCGTCGGGACGGGTTTCCTTCACGCGCTGCAGAAACGGCGCGTAATCGGGCGTATTGACCGGCGTGCGGACTTCGCCCAGCACCTTGCCGCCCAGTTCGGTGAAGGTCTTCTTGAACTGCGCCTGGGCGTCGTGCCCGGGGCCGTAGTCCGCCACCAGGATGTAGGCCGACTTGATGTCGTTCTTCATGGCCCACTGGGCGATGGCCCAGGAACTCTGCGGCAGCGTCATCGACACGCGCACGATGTAGGGCGATTTTTCGGTGATCGAGGACGTGGCCGCGTTCATCACGATCATGGGCACCTTGGCCTCGGTGGCCAGGGGCGCGACCGAGAAGGCGTTGGGCGTCAGGTCGAAGCCGGCCAGGATGTCGACCTTGTCCTTGATCAGCAGTTCCTGCGCCTGGCGCTTGGCGATGGCCGGGGCGATGCCCGTGTCGTCCTTGACGATCAGCTTGACCTTGCGGCCGGCCACGGTGTCGCCATGCCGGGCCATGTAGGTTTCGATGCCGTTCTGGATCTGCTTGCCGTAGTCCGAGAACGGACCCGACACCGACAGGACCAGCCCGATCGTCAGGTCCTTGGCCTGGGCCGGCGATGCGAGCGCCGCCGCGCCGATGGACAGGGCCGCGACGCCCAGGATGTTGCGCAGTTTCATGGTCTCGCTCCTTGTTTTGCGATATTTGACGGCCGCCGTGGACAATTATTGTTGAATGCGTGCCACGCGCATGACCGTTAAACATTCTATTGTTGAATCACGATAATTTCATATTTATAAGAATGAAATATTACTATCATCCATACGAAAAACGATATGCCTTGGCAGCCGGCCATGGCGTCGCGCCATGACGCGGGCGCGCCCGGCCGCGTTCAGCCGAGCCGCCACGCCAGCGTGACCAGCGCGGCGCCCAGCACCGGCAGCGTCAGCGCCAGTCCGATCCGGCAGTACTGCCCCCAGCCGATGCGGATGTCCCGGCCGCGCAGCACGTGCAGCCACAGCAGCGTGGCCAGGCTGCCGATGGGCGTCAGCTTGGGCCCCAGATCGCAGCCGATCACGTGGGCGTAGATCATGGCTTCGCGCACGACGCCTTGCGCCTGGGACGCGTCGATCGACAGGGCGCCGATCAGGACCGTGGGCAGATTGTTCATCAGGGACGACAGGACCGCGCTCAGCAGGCCCGTGCCCAGGGTGGCCGTCCAGATCCCCTGCCCGGCCAGCCAGTCCAGCGCCTGTGTCAGGAACCCCGTCAGGCCCGCGTGGCGCAGACCGTAGACCACCAGATACATGCCCAGGGCGAACACGATGATCTGCCAGGGGGCGCCGCGCACCCGGCGCAGGACCGGAATGCGCCCGCCCCGGGCGGCCACGCAGGACAGGATCAGGGCGCCGGCCGCCGCCGTCGCGCTGACGGGAATGCCCAGGGGTTCGAGCACGAAAAAGCCCAGCAGCAGCCAGGCCAGCACGCCCCAGCCCGCCAGGAACGTCGGCCGGTCGCGGATGACGGACGCCGGCGCCGGCAGCCGCTGCGCGTCGTAGCGCTGCGGGATGGCGCGGCGGAACACCAGCCCCAGGACCGCCAGGGAAGCCAGGATGGCCGCGAGATCGACCG
>CBFGXR010000038.1:0-10240 GCA_965652675.1 uncultured Castellaniella sp. | reverse complement strand
GCGCGATTCCCGGTCCTGGCCGTCCTCGGCGTAGGCGCGGGCCAGTTCCATCTGCGTGCGCGCGTCGCCGGGGGCGTCGTCGCGGGCGTCTTCCAGCAGGCCGATGGCCCGGCCGTAGTCGCCCTCGGCCCGCGCCGCCAGGCCGTCGGCCAGCAGGACCAGGTGCGGCTTGTGGCCCGCCAGCCGGCGGTACGAATCCGCCAGCGCGCGCGCCTCGCCCCACTGGCCCCGGTTGATGGCCACGTACAGGGCCGGTTCCAGGTCCTGCAAGGTGGGTTTGACCCGATAGGCCCGGCCCTCGATGGTGAGGACCAGGCCCCCGGGATGAGGGGCCAGCGCCCCCGCCCCGCCGTCCCGCTGGCGGCCGATGCGGCCGGCCTGGTCCAGCAGGTAGCGGGTGTCGTCCTCGTCCGCCCGGGCGGGCGGGGACGGCAGCAGGGCGCAGGCCAGGAGCAGGGCCGGCAGGAAGTGAAGCTGCGTCCAGCGGATCGTCATCGTGCCGGTCCCGTCCCCGCTTACTGCCGCGCGCCGCCGAAGGCGACGTGATCCTGCACGGTCGCGCCGGTGTAGATCCCCGCCAGGGCCTCGGCCTGGGAGCCGTAGAAGTGGCCGGAGATCGACGAGCCGTTGGTGAAGGAACCATTAGCGCTGATCAGCGTGGCGCCAGCGCCGAAGTCCACCGCGTCGCTGCCACGCGTGATGCTGCCGTTCAGGTAGCCGCCGCCGCTGCCGTAGTTGGCCGTCAGCACGCCCTGGTAGACGCTGGGGTTTTCCGGGTTGTGCTGGTTGATGCCGACGACGTTGTACTGGGCATTGACCAGGGTCGGCATGGACGCGGTGGGGTTTTCGCCCACGTACCACACCGTGCGGTCGGCGCTGCCCATGTTCAGATCAGAGCTATCTGGATTGGAATAGTTCGGACCCTTGGGCGCCCATTCGCCGAAATAGACCGGCGAACCGTCGACCTTGCCGATCATCAGCCCGCCGAAGTTAGGCTCGAACGGCAGTGGCGGTATCACAATCTGGCGGGCGCTGAGGATCGTGGTGGTGTCACCGTTGTAGACTGAATTATTGCGCCACACCTGAGCAATCTTGGTGCTGCTTAGGATCAGACCGGTTAAGAAGTTGAGATCGCCACCCATCAGATAATAGTTGCCATTGGCATCAGGGCCGCGGTTGAAAATGTTGGTTGTTTGGGCGATGGGACCGCCGGCTAGATCGATCGCGGCTGAACTGTTGTTGAAAATCAGGCCGGCGTTGCCCGATCCGAACAGCGCTGAAGACGCTGGGTTGACGTTGGCGGCGTTGGATGTGCCGCCCAGCACGGTGGCGGCCGGGGCATGGGCGGTGGCCAGGGTCAGGGAAGCGCCAAGGAGGGCGCGGAACAGGGATTGTTTCATACCAATTCCTTGAAGAAAACAATGGAAGGGCCTGATTCTTGGGGAAAATCGGGAAGCTCTGGAACTTCCAACTCTAGATTGCTGGCCCTGTCGTCCTCGTCCGCCCGGGCGGGCGGGGACGGCAGCAGGGCGCAGGCCAGGAGCAGGGCCGGCAGGAAGTGAAGCTGCGTCCAGCGGATCGTCATCGTGCCGGTCCCGTCCCCGCTTACTGCCGCGCGCCGCCGAAGGCGACGTGATCCTGCACGGTCGCGCCGGTGTAGATCCCCGCCAGGGCCTCGGCCTGGGAGCCGTAGAAGTGGCCGGAGATCGACGAGCCGTTGGTGAAGGAACCATTAGCGCTGATCAGCGTGGCGCCAGCGCCGAAGTCCACCGCGTCGCTGCCACGCGTGATGCTGCCGTTCAGGTAGCCGCCGCCGCTGCCGTAGTTGGCCGTCAGCACGCCCTGGTAGACGCTGGGGTTTTCCGGGTTGTGCTGATTGATGCCGATGACGTTGTACTGGGCGCTGACCAGGGTCGGCATGGACGTGGTGGGGTTTTCGCCCACGTACCACACCGTGCGGTCGGCGCTGCTCATGTTCAGGTCGGCGTTGTCCGGGGCGGAATAGTTCGGTCCCTTGGGCGCCCATTCGCCGAAGTAGACCGGCGAACCGTCGACCTTGCCGATCACCAGCCCGCCGAAGTCGGGCATGAACGGCAGCGGCGGCACGATCATCTGGCGCACGCTGTTGATCGTGGTGGTGTCGCCGTTGTAGACCACGTCGTTGCGCCATACCTGGGCGATCTGGGTGTTGCCCAGGATCAGGCCGGCCAGGAAGTTGATGTCGCTGCCTTTCAGGTAGTAGTTGCCGCTGGCGTCGGGGCCGCGGTTGATGGCGTTGTTCGACTGGGCGATGGGACCGCCGGCCAGATCGATCGCGGCCGAACCGCCGTTGAAGACCAGGCCGGCGTTGCCCGATCCGAACAGCGTCGAGGACGCCGGATTGACGTTGGCGGCGTTGGACGTGCCGCCCAGCACGGTGGCGGCCGGGGCGTGGGAAGCGGCCAGGGCCAGGGAAGCGCCGATGAGGGCGCGGGACAGGGATCGTTTCATATCAACTCCTTGAAGAAAACGATGGAAAGACCTGGTTTTCAGGGAAAGCCAGGAAACCCTGGAACTTCGGGACCGCTAGAACTGCGCCCGCATGCCGACGGTGATCGTGCGTCCCGGGCCGGGGGCGGGGATCTTGGCCATGGGGTCCAGGTAATAGCGGTCGGTGATGTTGGTGACGCCCAGGCTCAGCGTGACGTTCTTGGTGGCGCGCCATTGGGCCGAGGCGTCGAGCAGCATGACGGGGTGCCAGTACAACTGGCGCATGCTGTTTTCCTTCCAGATGGATGGGCCGTAGGGGGTGTTCAGCAGGTCGTCCAGTTGCTTGTTTTCCGCCTTCGAGTGGTAGACGGCGCGCAGCGCCAGTTCCAGCCGGTTCTGCAGCAGCCGGGTGCCCAGCTCGGCGTTGATGGAATAGCGTGGCTGCAGGCTGGTGGCGGTCAGCATGTCCGGAAAGCCGCCGGTCATGCATTCCGGCATGCGGTTGTAGAAGGGGTCCAGGCCGTAGGCGTAGTCCTTGTCGCACAGTTCCTGCTTGAGCCGGTAGGTGGCGCCCAGGCCGCCGAAGAACCGGCCGCTGTCGAAGCGCGACTGGAACTCGATCCCGGTGGTCTTCTTGCGGTCGAACTGGATCACGTTCAGGTAAGCATCGCGGTCGATGAAGTCCTGGATGGTGGTGTCGAAATAGCTCAGGCGCACGTCCGCCTGGCGCAGGCCCGGCAGGAACGGGGCCAGGTCCTGGGCATAGCCGATTTCCCAGTTGGTGCTGCGTTCCGGCTTGCCGGCGCCGCTGCTCAGGTAATAGGTGTTGCCCAGGCCGACCGAGGTGGAGGCGATTTCGAAGATGCTGGGAAAGCGCGTCATCTGCGCGTAGCGGGCATAGATGCTGGCGGTGTCGGTGACGCGCGCCGTGGCGGAAAAGACCGGCGACCAGGCGTGGCCGTATTGCCGCTTGGGCGGCGCCCATTCCTGGCCGGCGGCGGGGGTGGCGTAGACGGTGGAGGTGCCGATTGGAATGATTTCCTGGAACTCCCCGGTCTTGCCTTGGGGGTTGGTCGCCGTCTGGGAGGGATCGATGCCGCCACCGGCGAACGGGCTTTGCGAGGCATCGACCTTGCCGTCCACGACGGGGACGACGACAGCTTTCTTCCAGTACATGGCCGTGTCCCCCGTGCTGGTGATCGGAGGCTTGGCAACGGTCGCTGTCGCTCCATGCGCCGAGATGTAGGTGTCAAAGGCGGCTTTGGCGTCGTGAAATGCCTGCATGGCGGGCGTCGTCACGTTGTGGTCGACGAGCTGCTCCCAGTCGGAAGTACTGAGATTGCTGATCGCCGCAGCCTGCGAGTCCGATAGCGTCGTCCACTGAGCTACTTCCGCATTCGTCATCAACTGGCCGTATTCCAGCGCCATCCCGGTCCGTTGCCCGGTGATCTGCGAGCCGTCCACCTGGTTCGCGCGCCGTTCGGCCAGACCGTCGTCGAAGGCCGAATATTCGTTGTAGCGGGTGCCGGCGGTCAGGGTGAGCCAGTCCGTGGGCCGCCATTCCAGGTTCATGGTGGCGGCCCATTCCCGGCGGGTGCCGGAACGCGGGCCGAACTTGATGGTGGATTCGGCCAGGGCGGCGCCGCCGAGGCCGGTGGCGCCGCCGGTCAGGTCCAGGTTGACGACGCGCTCGTCCAGCTTTTCGTGCTGCAGTTCGCCGCCGACGGTCAGGCGCAGCCGGTCGGTCAGGGTGAAGCGGTTGCTGAAATCGAAGCCCTTGCGGTCGTGGCTGGTCCACTGCGCGCTGCCGGCGAAGATGTGGCCGTCGTGATCGGGCTCGACGGGCGCGGTGCCCCCCAGGGCGGGGTTCAGGGCCGGGTTGGTGAAGCAGGTGAAATTGGCCGCGCCGCTGGGCAGGGTCGGGTTGGCGAACGGGTTGCCCCGGCACACGTCCCAGTCGGCCTTGAGGATCTGGTAGGCGTCCAGCGCACCGCTGCGGGGGATGTAGTAGGCGGCGCTGCCGCTCTGGTGGCGTTCGCTGTCGGTCTTGGTCATCCAGAGATGGGCTTCCAGGTCGACCACGCGCGAGCCTTCCGGCTTCCATTCGTAGTCGAGCTTGTACGTGTCCAGCCGGATGTTGGAACGGGGGTATTCGGCGACGAGCTGGCTGGACAGGCCCTCGGGACGCTTGGCCAGTTCCTCGGCGATGCCCATCAGCATGATCGACTGTCCGGTGGACGTTTCCGCGAAATCCAGGTCGGTGCGCATGAAGCTCAGGCCGATCTGCTGGTCGTGCGGCAGGTACCAGCGGTTCTTGAGCAGCAGGGTTTCGGTCTTGCTGGCCGTGCTCAGCACCTCGTTGCCCGGGTGGTAGAGCTGGGTCAGGTTGGGAAAGTAGGCCGAGGTGTCCTTGGCGTAGGCGTTGTTGTTGGAGTAGGCGTCGGCGCCGTTCTTGCCGGCGAAATAATTGCCCCGCTTGCGGTAGCTGTAGGCCAGCAGGGCGTCGGTGTGGTCGTTGCGCCCCGCGATGGCGAACATGAAGCTCTTGTCCTGGAAATTCATGGCGTCCCCGGCGCCGCGGTCGCGCGGCACGGGCTGGGGGATGTTGACCGCGTAGTCCGAACCCAGCGTCGCGCCCGGGATGTCGCGGTAGTCCTTGCCGAAATAGCTGTTGGCGTCGACGGCGGGCGCGATCGTGTTGCCGGAGGTCTCCAGCTTGACTTCGAGGCCCAGGCTGTCGCCGTCGGGGATGATGTCGGACGGGTTGATGGTGCGCACGTTCACCGCGCCGCCGATGCCGCTCTTGATGCCCCGGGAGAGCGACGGGCCCTTTTCCACCTCGATGCTGCGGAACAGGGCGGGGTCCACGTAGTTGCGGTTGCCGGCGCCGTAGACCTGCAGCCAGACGTTGACGGACTGCTCGGTGCCGTCCACCGTCAGCGGCACCCGGCCTTCGCCCGACAGCCCGCGGATGTTCGGAGTGATCGACGAGCCGTTGCGCGCATCCATGCTGTAGACGCCGTTCATGCCCTTGAACACGTCGGCGGGGTTGGTGGTCTGGTAGCGGTCCAGTTCCTTGCGGTCGACGTAGAGGTTGGTGACGTTCTTGCGGAACACGTTTTCATGCCCCTGGACGTCCGGGTCCCGGATGCCCCGGACGCGGACCGGCGCGAGCGCCTTGACGTCGTCTTCCCCGGCCGCCTTGTCCGCGGTTTCGGTCGTGCTTTGGGGGGGGGCGGTCCGTGTCGCGGCGCCGTCCGGCGGGACGGCTTGCGCGAAGGCGGGTGCGCCGGACGCCAGGCTCAGGGCGGCGGCGAGCGCGGTCAGGGCGATCGGCCCGGCGGTCCGCCGGACGGTCGCGGTTTCCTCGAAGAACATGATGGTTGAAGGCCACGGAAAAGGGACGGAAGGATGCCGCCGCCGGGAGACCGGCGGGCGGCTTTTGGTCGTACCTTACGGGGGCGGCGATCTAAATGAGAATGATAATTATCAAGTGTGGTTTTCCCGGATCCGGGATGCGCCAGCGGGAAATCGGCGGCGGTTCCTGCGCGGGCACGGCCATTTCCGGCCCCGATTCCCCAGGCCGGGTAAAATCCAGGCAACGTCCCCGCACGGACGATTTCCCGGATCCGTGGCGGGCACCCGCACCGCCGGATCCCGTGCCGTTCTCCAAGGGAACCTCTGAACAAGTCCTCACGTCGCGTACACTGCGGACTCGGGCGGTCTGCGGCGTTGCTCATCCTCGCCATAGCTACAGCTATGGCTGCGGTTCGCGCCTTGCATCCCATCCCGATCCGCAGCGTCCGCTTTCCGCTCGACTTATTCAGAGATTCCCTAGGATACGCAGTGCCAGAACTGAAAAACGACACCTTCCTGCGCGCCCTGCTGCGCCAGCCCGTGGCCTACACCCCGCTGTGGATGATGCGCCAGGCCGGGCGCTACCTGCCCGAATACAACCAGACCCGGGCGCAGGCCGGATCCTTCATGGGGCTGGCCCAGAATCCGGAATACGCCTGCGAGGTCACGCTGCAGCCGCTGCGGCGCTTCGCCCTGGACGCGGCCATCCTGTTTTCCGACATCCTGACGGTGCCCGACGCGATGGGGCTGGGGCTGCAGTTCGTCGCGGGCGAAGGGCCGCGCTTCGAGCGCCCGCTGCGCGACGAGGCCGCGATCCAGGCATTGCAGGTTCCCGACCTGGACCGCCTGCGCTACGTGTTCGACGCGGTGTCGCTGATCCGCCGTGAACTGGCGGGCGCGGTGCCGCTGATCGGGTTTTCCGGCAGCCCCTGGACCCTGGCCTGTTACATGGTCGAAGGCGCGGGCAGTTCGGACTACCGCCAGATCAAGACGCTGCTGTACGGCCGGCCCGACCTGCTGCATCGCATCCTGTCGGTCAACGCCCAGGCCGTGCAGGCCTACCTGAACGCCCAGATCCGGGCGGGCGCCCAGGCCGTGATGGTGTTCGACAGCTGGGGCGGCGTGCTGGCCGACGGCCTGTTCCAGCAGTTTTCCCTGGCCTACACCCGCCAGGTGCTGGACGGCCTGATCCGCGAACACGAGGGCCGGCGCGTGCCGGTCATCGTCTTCACCAAGGGCGGGGGGCAGTGGATCGAGGACGTCGCCGCCACGGGCTGCGACGCCGTGGGGCTGGACTGGACGGCCAACCTGGCCGCCGCGCGGCGCCGGGTCGGCGACCGGGTCGCCCTGCAGGGCAATCTGGACCCCATGACCCTGTTCGGCGGCGAGGCCGCGATCCGCGCCGAAGTCCGGCGGGTGCTGGCCGATTTCGGCCCGGTCGGGGCCGGGGGCCACGTCTTCAACCTGGGGCATGGGATTTCCCAGCACACGCCGCCGGAGGCCGTGTCCGTCCTGGTGGACGAGGTCCACGCCGCCAGCCGCGCGTATCATGGAAAATGACGTCCGGCGGCCGGGCTTGCGCGCCATGCGAAGCCCGGAAACCGGGGCGGAACGGCCTGTTTGAAGACCAGAGCCCCGGTTGATGCGGGCTTCGGGGTTTTGTGCTTATGCACAAAAAGATCAGGAATCAGGGTTTACGAGCATCATTGCAGATCGATTCTCGCTATGTCTCGCAACCCGTTGTTTTCAATATATAAATTAGTCTTTGTCACAAAACTGCAAGACACTTGACCATTTGGACGGCTTGGTGTTGACCCTCCTGTACGGCGATTCTCCACAAAGTTATCCACAGGCTGTGCATGGCAAGGCGGCGGCGGGGCGACCATGCCGGTGAAACGGCCGGCGGGCGCGGTTTCCGGCGATCCCGGCGCGCCGGCGCCGGACGCGGTCCCGGCGTCCACGCCCCCCGCCGGGCCGGTTGAAACGGTCTACCTGGCCGTGGCGCTGGACGTGCCCCTGCCCGGCCTGTTCGATTATTCCCATGACCGGCCCGTGGCGCCGGGGGTGCGCGTGCGGGTGACGTTCGGCCGCCGGGCCATGGTGGGCATGGTGTGGGCCGTGCGCGACGCGCCCGGCGTGGCGGCAGACCGGGTGCGGCCGATCGACGCCGTGCTGGACGATCTGCCGCCCATGCCGGACGACTGGCTGCGCCTGGCGGAATTCGCCGCGCACTATTACCACCGGCCGCTGGGCGAGGTCCTGCTCCCGGTGCTGCCGCCGTCGCTGCGCCGGCCCTCCGCCTATACCGGCGCACGCTCGGCCGGCGGTCCGGTGTGCCGCGCCGACCGGCGCCCCGGGGCGTCGCGCGCGCGCAAGGGCAAGGGCGCCGTTCCGGCCGACGGGGCGGATGGCCCGGACGCCGTCGCGCCGCCGGACGCCGATCCGCCCCCCGCCGACGACGGCCCGACCCTGACCGACGCCCAGGTCCGCGCCCTGGCGGGCCTGCGCGATCTGCTGGCGGCCGGCGGCGGCGTGGCGCTGCTGCATGGCGTGACGGGCAGCGGCAAGACCGAACTCTATCTGCGCCTGGCGCAAGACGTGCTGGCGGCGGGGCGGCAGGTGCTGCTGCTGGTGCCGGAAATCAACCTGACCCCGCAACTGGAACAGAGCGTGCGCGCGCGCCTGGGCGACCGGCTGGCGGTGATCCACAGCCGTTTGTCCGAAGGCGACCGCCTGCGCGCCTGGCTGCGGGCGTCGCGCGGCCAGGCCGACATCCTGCTGGGCACGCGCCTGGCCCTGTTCACCCCGTTGCCGCGCCTGGGTCTGATCGTGGTCGACGAGGAACACGACGCGTCCTACAAGCAGCAGGACGGCCTGCGCTATTCGGCGCGCGACCTGGCGGTGTGGCGCGGCCACGATCTGGGCGTCCCCGTGGTGCTGGGCTCGGCCACGCCGTCCCTGGAAACCTGGCGCCACGCGCAGGATGGCGGCTACCGGCTGCTGTCGCTGCCGGATCGCGCCCAGGCCCAGCCGCTGCCGGAAATCCGTCTGGTGGACACGCGCCGCGCCCGGCTGGAACAGGGCTTCACGCCCCAGCTGCTGGATGCGCTGGAAAGCCGGCTGGCGCAAGGCGAACAGAGCCTGGTGTTCATCAACCGGCGCGGCTATGCGCCGGTGCTGCGCTGCGCGTCCTGCGCCTGGGTCAGCGACTGCCGGCGCTGCACGGCGCACATGGTGCTGCACCGCCTGGGCGGCCGGCACGTGCTGCAATGCCACCACTGCGGCGACGCCATGCCGGTGCCGCGCGCCTGCCCCGACTGCGGCGATCCCGACATCCAGCCCATGGGGCGGGGCACGCAGCGGGTCGAGGAATTCCTGGCCGAACGCTTTCCCGGGGCGCGCATCCTGCGCATCGACGCCGACGCCACCCGCCTCAAGGGCAGCGCCGAGGCGCTGTTCGCCCGGGCGCACGCGGGCGAGGCCGACATCCTGGTCGGCACGCAGATGGTGTCCAAGGGGCATGATTTCGCGCGCCTGGGGCTGGTGGGCGTGCTGAACGCCGACGCCATGCTGTTCTCCCAGGATTTCCGCGCGCCGGAACGGCTGTTCGCGCAGCTGATGCAGGTGGCCGGGCGCGCCGGCCGGCGCCAGGGCGGCGCCCAGGTCATCGTGCAGACCGATTATCCCGAACAGACGGTCTACCAGGCCCTGCTGCGGCACGACTATGCGCGTTTCGCCGCCTATGCCCTGGAAGAGCGCCGGGACCTGGGCCTGCCGCCGTTTTCCAGCCAGGCGCTGCTGACGGCGCAGGCGGTCCGGGTGCGCGACGCGCTGGACTTCCTGGAGGCCGCGCGCGCCCGGGCGCGGTCGCTGCCGGAAGCCGCCGGCGTGCGGATCCACGACCCCGTGCCGCTGCGGATCGTGCGCGTGGCGCGCATCGAGCGCGCCCAGCTGCTGTTCGAATCCGACGGGCGCGGCGCGCTGCACCGGCTGCTGCGGGCGCTGCTGCCCGGCCTGGACGAACTGGCCCGGGGCGCCATCCAGCACTGGGGGATCGAGATCGATCCCCAGGAGATCTGATCCGTGGACCCGGGATCGACCCTGCCGCAGGGCCTGAACGCCCGCCAGCGCGAGGCCGTGCTCTACCTGGACGGCCCGTGCCTGGTGCTGGCCGGCGCGGGCAGCGGCAAGACCCGCGTCATCACCCAGAAAATGGCCTATCTGCTGCGTGAATGCGGCTACCAGGCTCGCCACGTGGTGGCGCTGACCTTCACCAACAAGGCGGCGCGCGAGATGAACGAGCGGGTCCGCGCGCTGGTCGATCCCCGGCTGCTGCGCGGCCTGACGGTGGGCACCTTCCATTCCCTGGGGCTGCGCTTCCTGCGCGAGGAATACGCCGGCGCGGGACTGAAGC
>CBFGXR010000037.1:0-10277 GCA_965652675.1 uncultured Castellaniella sp. | reverse complement strand
AATCCCAACACCGGATAGGGGAATACCCCGAATCCGGAATCAGGACCTGGGGCTTGCTGCAGATCAAGAAAAAGGGCCTGCGCGACATGGGCGGCACGCTGTCCTCGGACGTGGCCCACCGCATCGCGGCCGGCGCCGAGACCATGGCGCTGCGCATGGACCGCATCTGCGCCAACGCCCTGGCGCTGGCGCGCTTCCTGGAAACGCACCCGCTGGTCGGCAAGGTCCGCTACCCCGGGCTGGCCAGCCACCCCCAGCACGCGCGCGCCACGCAATGGTTCGGCGGCCGCTACGGCGGCCTGCTGGGCGTGGAACTGCTCGATCACGTGGACGTCTTCGACTGCCTGAACCGCCTGCGCGTCGCCGCCCTGGCCACCCACCTGGGCGACAACCGCACGCTGGTGCTGCCCGCCGCCCACACCATCTACTACGAAATGGGTCCGGAACGCCGCGCCCTGATGGGCATCCCGGACGGTTTCCTGCGCATCTCGGTGGGGATCGAGGACGAAGCCGATCTGATCGGCGATTTCGCCCAGGCCCTGGATGCCGTCCGGACCTGATTCCGGATTCGGGGTATTCCCCTATCCGGTGTTGGGATTTTTAACAAACGTCAGGAAACACGCGGGTTTCCAGTGATTTGTTCTTGACACCCCAGGCTTTCGAAGGCTTAATACGGCTTAGCCTTCGAACCGGCCGGAATCCCGCCGCCCCGCGGCCGCGAAAACCGGACTGGCCTGGCTGCGACAGACCATCATCCATCAAACGTCTGGCGGATCGTCCGCCAGGCCACAATAAACCTCAGGGGTATTTCATCAATGAACAAGACCGAGCTGATCGAGCACATTTCCTCCAAGACCGATCTCTCCAAGGCTGACGTGGGCCGCGCCCTGGAAGCCTTCGTGGGCGCCGTGAAGACCACCCTGAAAAAGAAGGGCTCGGTCACCCTGGTCGGCTTCGGCACCTTCGCCGTGTCCGAACGCGCCGCCCGCACCGGCCGCAACCCGCGCACCGGCGAAGAAATCAAGATCAAGAAGGCCCGTGTGCCGAAGTTCCGTCCGGGCAAGGCCCTGAAGGACGCCGTGAACGCCAAGTAATCCGGCGCTTCATGCAAAAGGCCACCGCATCGTCGGTGGCCTTTTTCGTTTAAGTATCCGCTGAAAGGAGCGCCAGGATGGCAACCGAAGGGGACGCGAGCCAGTTGATCGGCATGGTCACGCTGCTGGGGGCCGCCGTGGTGGCGGTGCCGCTGTTCAAGCGCATCGGCCTGGGCTCCGTGCTGGGCTACCTGGCGGCGGGGCTGGCCATCGGGCCCTACGGCCTCGGCCTGGTGGCCGACGCCCGGACCATCCTCCACGTGGCCGAACTCGGGGTGGTGATGTTCCTCTTCATCATCGGCCTGGAAATGAAGCCCTCGCACCTGTGGAACCTGCGCGGGCAGATCTTCGGGCTCGGCAGCCTGCAGGTCGCGCTGTGCGCCCTGCTGCTCACCGGGGTGGGCGTCGGATTCGGCTTTCCCTGGCAGGTTGCGTTCGTCTGCGGCGCGGGCTTCGTGCTGACCTCCACCGCCATCGTCATGCAGGTGCTCGCCGAACGCGGCGACATCCTGGCGCCGCGCGGCCAGCGCATCGTCTCCATCCTGCTGTTCGAGGACCTGCTGATCGTGCCGCTGCTGGCGGTGGTGGCCTTTCTCGCGCCGGCCGACGCCGCGCCGGCGGCCGCGGCGCCGCTGTGGCAGCGCGTCGGCACCGGCCTGCTGTCGCTGGGCGCGCTGGCGGCGGCTGGGCTGTGGCTGCTCAACCCCCTGTTCCGCGTGCTGGCCAAGGCCAAGGCGCGCGAAGTCATGACAGCCGCCGCCCTGCTGGTGGTGCTGGGCGCGGCGCTGCTGATGGAACTGGGTGGCCTGTCCATGGCCATGGGTGCGTTCGTCGCCGGCGTGCTGCTGTCGGAATCGTCCTTCCGCCATCAGTTGGAAGCCGACATCGAACCGTTCCGTGGCCTGCTGCTGGGACTGTTCTTCCTGGGCGTGGGCATGGCGCTCGACCTGGACGTGGTGGCGCGCGACTGGCGGCTCATCGGCCTGGGCGTGATCGCGCTGATGCTGGCGAAAGCACTGTGCATCTACGGGGTGGCGCGGTTCGCCGGCAGCGGCCGCGCCGACGCCATCGACCGCGCCACCCTGATGGCCCAAGGCGGGGAATTCGCGTTCGTGCTGTTCGCCGAGGCGCTCAGGCTCACGGTCATCAGCCCCGCGATCAACGCCGACATGACGGCGATCATCGTGCTCTCGATGGCCATCACCCCGCTGGTGGTGGCGGTCCGCAAGCGCACCGCGCGCGCCGAATCCGCGTCGCTCGACGGCGTCGAGGCTCCGCAAGACCTGCGGGGCAATGCGCTCATCATCGGTTTCGGCCGCGTGGGGCAGATCGCCAGCCAGGGACCGCTGGCCCGGGGCGCCGAACTGTCCATCATCGACAACGACCCCGACGTGGTCCGCAATGCCGCGCGCTACGGCTTCAAGGTCTACTTCGGCGACGGCGCCCGCGCCGACGTGCTGCGCGCCGCCGGCGCCCGGCATGCCCGCGTCATCCTGGTCTGCGTGGACGACCAGGCCGCCGCCACGCGCATCGTCGAGAACGCGCGGCGCGAATGCCCCCACACCCGGCTGGTCGTGCGCGCCTTCGACCGCGAGCACGCGCTGGCACTCGTCCGGCTCGACGCCGACCACGTGGTGCGCGAAACCTTCGAAGCGGCGCTGCTGATGGGGCGCCATGCGGTCCTGGCCCTGGGCGCCACGGACCAGGAGGCCGACGACCTGGAAGCCGAAGTGCGCGGCCGCGACACCGAACGCTTCGCCCTGGAAACGGCCGGCGGCACCTTCGCCGGGCGCGCGCTGCTGCTGGGCAACATTGAGCGCATCGACCCGCCGCGCCACGACCGCAAGCCGGGCACGCCCGTGCCGCCGGAGAACGGCGGACCCTGAACGTCCGGACGGACCGGACGGCGGCCGGACAAGCGCCGGACGAGGTTTGCCGCCCCCAGCGCCCCCCGATATAATGCGCCCCTGCGCCCTGGCGAACCGCCGGGGCCGCGCGCAACGGCATCCGGGTGCTTAGCTCAGTTGGTAGAGCGGCGCCTTTACACGGCGTAGGTCGGGGGTTCGAGCCCCTCAGCACCCACCACGGATCCGATGCCCCGATCGCGGACATCCGCGCCCCGGCGGATTTACAATCCCCGCCATGACTTCCACACCGCATCACCCGGGCTCGCAGCGCTGCGGCCTGGACGCCCTCGGCCGGTTCGACGAGATCGTCGACGTGCGCACGCCGGCCGAATACGTCGACGACCATTTCCCCATGAGCACCTTGAGGCAAGCGCACGGACCACGCTCCGGGAAGACGGGTTAGCATATCAGCCACGCCGCGCGGCAATGCCCAAAAGCAAGGAAGCATCATGTTGACTCGCATCGAGATAGATGGGTTCAAGACGTTCGAGAACCAAGCCATCGACCTGACTCCATTTACCGCCATCATCGGCAACAATGCGGCGGGCAAGAGCAACCTGTTCGATGCCATTCAGCTGCTGTCCCACCTGGCTACCCGCGATGTGGCCGAGGCGGTCAAGGATATGCGAGGCGAGCCGTTGGAACTGTTCCGCAGGACACCATCCGGACATACCAACCAAATCCGCTTGGCCGTCGAGGTACTCGTCGATCCCACCGTGCGCGACCCATGGGGAAGCGAGGTCAAGCTCTCGCACACCCGGATACGGTATGAAATCACTCTGGAGCGGCGCGAAATCCGCCCAGGCATCGAACGCATACAGGTCGCGCACGAGGCCGCATTGCCCATCATGCGCAAAAATGACGGCTGGGCCACAGCGATGCATCCGACAACGGCATTCCGGTCCACGTACCTGAAATATACGCGCAACAAACCTTGGCTCACGACCGAAGAACGGCCCGAAGGACTCACCTTCGACATCCATCAAGACGGCAAACAAGGCAGGAACCGTCCCGCCAGCGCCGCCGAGGCCACCGTACTCTACAGCATCACGAATGCGGAATTCCCCCATTTGTTCGCGCTGCGCGAAGAAATGCGCCATTGGCACCTGCTGCAGCTCGATCCGGCGCTCCTGCGCAAGCCCGTACCCATTACGTCATCGGACACCCTCGAAACCGATGGCTCGAATCTTGCCGCTGTCCTGTCCCGACTCAGACTGGAAACACAATCATCCAGCCGTCCGGATGGGGTATTGAGCGATATCGCCGCAGAATTGAACAATCTGATCCCGGGCACATCACGGCTGCAAGCCGAGTTGCACGACGCCAGCCGCGAATACCGGATCGACCTGACGATGCGCGACGGCTTGTCTTTTACATCGCGCGTGATCTCCGATGGGACGCTACGCGTCCTCGCGCTCTTGACTCTATTGCACGACCCCAGGCATCGCGGATTGATCTGCTTTGAAGAGCCCGAAAACGGCGTCCATCCAGCTCGCGTCAAGCTGCTCGTACGACGCCTCCGCGACATGGTCAGCAGCCTGAGCGACTTCGATCCCGACGAGACGCCCTCTCCCCTGAGCCAGTTGATCGTGAACAGCCATTCGCCCGTCGTACTCTCCGCGCTCATCGACAAGGACTTGCATCCAACGGAGGGCTCCATCCTGTTTGCCGACACATCGACCATGACGGACCCCAAGAACAAGGAAACCCGGCGCAAGACCCGCCTACGCCCCATCCGCCCCCATCCCCAGGGAGAACTATTCAATCTCGACGACGCGCCTCAGGGATTCGTTTCTCACTTCGAGGTCAAAAATATCCTCGAGACCGCCAACACGGAGGATTGAAGATGCAATACCTCGGCCTGGCGTTGTACGCGGAAGGACCCACCGACTACTACTTCCTGCGCCCACTGCTGCAGCGCCTGTGCGAAGACCTGTGCACCCGCGAAGCACAGGGACCTGTCGATGTGAGCGAAGTCCTCTCTTTGGACCACCCATCGCGGATTCAGGACGGCCCCCGCGCGCAGCGCATTCTTGAAGCCGCAAAGATGTCGAGGGACGCCTGGCGCATTCTCTTCGTACACGCCGATGGCTCAAATGATCCGGAGCGAATCCGAAAGGAACAGGTAGCCCCCGGCCTGGAGCTGCTCCGCAGCGCGATCGATAGTATCGGAATAGCGGTAGTCCCCATCCGTGAGACCGAAGCATGGATGATCGCCGACGGGGACGCGATCCGACAAGTATTCGGGACCAACAAGACCAACGCCATGCTTGGCTTGCCCGCCCATCGAGCAGCGGAAAAGGCGGCGGACCCCAAAGCGGTTCTGCAAACAGCCTTCAAAGCGGCCCAACCTTTGGAACGGCAAAGAAAGAAGGGAATCTCTCCATACCTCAACGCACTCGGAGAACAAGTCGATCTGAATTGCTTGCGCGAACTGTCCGCCTTCGCGGAACTGGAAAAAGACCTGAGAACGGCTCTTGCATGTTTGCAGATCATTCATTGAGCTAAAAGCACCGTCGGCAGCCGTATTTCACCCAGGTCTACAATCCCCGCCATGACTTCCACACCGCACCACCCGGGCTCGCAACGCTGCGGCCTGGACGCCCTCGGCCAGTTCGACGAGATCGTCGACGTGCGCACGCCGGCCGAATACGCCGACGACCACATCCCCGGCGCCCTGAACGCGCCCGTGCTCAGCAACGAGGAACGCGTCCTGATCGGCACCATGTACGCCCAGGAATCGCCCTTCAAGGCCACGCGCCTGGGCGCCGCCCTGGTCGCGCGCCACATCGCCGAATACCTGGAGACGATCTTCGCCGACCGCCCGCGCAGCTGGCGGCCGCTGGTCTATTGCTGGCGCGGCGGCAAGCGTTCGGGCTCCATGGCCGCCTGGTTCAACCTGATCGGCTGGAAAGCGCGCCAGCTGGACGGCGGCTACAAGACCTGGCGCCGCCACGTGATCGACACCCTGGCCGAACGCCCGGCCGGTCTGGACTGCGTCGTGCTGGCCGGCCCCACGGGATCGGGCAAGACCCGCCTGCTGCAATCGCTGGGTGCGGCCGGCGCACAGATCCTGGACCTGGAAGGCCTGGCCCGGCATCGCGGCTCGCTGCTGGGCGCGCTGCCGGACCGGCCGCAGCCCAGCCAGCGCGGCTTCGAATCCGCCCTGCTCCGGGCCATCGAGGCCCTGGATCCGGCCCGGCCCGTCTTCGTCGAGGCCGAGAGCCGGCGCATCGGCCAGTTGAGCCTGCCTGAAACCCTGCTGCGCGCCATGCACGCGGGCCGCTGCGTGCGCGTGCGGGCGACCCTGCCGCACCGGATCGCCTTCCTGCTGCAGGACTACGCCCATCTGTTCGACGCGCCGGACGACTTCGGCCGGATCCTGGAACGGCTGATCGGCCTGCACAGCCGCCAGACGATCCGCGACTGGCAGGCCCTGATCGCCGCCGGCCGGCGCGCCGAGCTGTTCCAGGCCCTGGTGGAAACCCATTACGACCCCGCCTACCGCCGCAGCAGCGACTCCCATTACACCGGCCTGGACCAGGCCGCGACGTTCGACTACGACCCCACCGCCAACGACGGCCACGCCCAGGCCCGCGCCCTGATCGGACAGTTGCGCGTCCCCGCCTGACTCCGCCCCTCATTTCCGGATCCCCCGCCCCATGAATGCCCCCGACACCACGACGCCCGTCCACCGCCTGACCTCCCTGTCCCACGGCGGCGGCTGCGGCTGCAAGATTGCCCCGGACGTGCTGGCGCGCCTGATGCGCGACGCCCTGCCCGCCGGGCCGTTCCCCGACCTGCTGGTGGGCACGCAATCGTCCGACGATGCCGCCGTCTACCGCATCAACGACGAGCAGGCGCTGATCGCCACGACCGATTTCTTCATGCCCATCGTCGACGACCCGCGCGACTTCGGCCGCATCGCCGCGACCAATGCGCTGTCCGACGTGTACGCCATGGGCGGACGTCCGATTCTGGCGCTGGCCCTGGTCGGCATGCCGATCAAGGCCCTGCCGCACGACACCATCGCCGCCATCCTGGCCGGCGGCGCCTCGGTCTGCCAGCAGGCCGGCATCCCCATCGCGGGCGGCCATTCGATCGATTCGGTGGAACCGATCTACGGCCTGGCCGTCATCGGCCTGGCGCATCCGGACCGCATCAAGCGCAACGACCGCGCCCGCGCGGGCGACGTCCTGATCCTGAGCAAGCCGCTGGGCGTGGGCATCCTGTCGGCCGCCCTGAAGCAGGACCGGCTCGACGCCGAGGGCTACCGCGCCATGATCGCCAGCGCCACCCGGCTGAACACCCCGGGTGCCCGCCTGGCCGAATTCGACGCCGTCCACGCCCTGACCGACGTGACCGGTTTCGGCCTGCTGGGCCACGCCCTGGAAATGTGCCGGGGCTCGGGCCTGCGCGCCGAGATTTCCTACGCCGACCTGCCCTGGCTGGCGCCCGCCTCGGACCTGGCCCGGGCCGGCATCCGCACCGGCGCCTCGGACCGCAACTGGCATGCCTGCGGCGCCGAGGCCACGCTGGACGCCGGCCTGCCCGACGAGGCCCGCGCCCTGCTGACCGATCCGCAGACTTCCGGCGGCCTGCTGGTCGCCTGCGCGCCGGAGGCCGCCGACGAGGTCCTGGCCCTGCTGCGCGCCGACGGCTTCGCGCAGGCCGCGCGCATCGGGCGCCTGGAAGCCGGCCCCGCCCATATTCGAGTATCCTGATTCCGTCCCCCTCCCTGGAGCCCCCATGGCCGATCCCCTGATCATCGCCCGCAACGCCGACGTCCAGGCCGCCCTGCTGCCCCAGCTGGCCAACCGCCACGGCTGCATCACCGGCGCCACCGGCACCGGCAAGACCATCACCCTGCAGGTCCTGGCCGAATCGTTCTCCCGCATCGGCACGTCGGTCTTCATGGCCGACGTCAAGGGCGATCTCAGCGGCATTTCCCAGGCGGGGGCCGCGTCGCCCAAGCTCAGCCAGCGGCTGGCCGACCTGGGCCTGCCCGAACCCGCCTGGGGCGGCAGCCCGACCACGCTCTGGGACATCTTCGGCGAACAGGGCCACCCGATCCGCGCCACGGTGTCCGACCTGGGGCCGCTGCTGCTGGCCCGCATGCTGGACCTGAACGACACCCAGGAAGGCGTGCTGACGCTGGCCTTCCGCGTCGCCGACGACGAAGGCCTGCTGCTCCTGGACCTGAAGGACCTGCGCTCCATGCTGCAATACGTGGCCGACCACGCCGCCGAACTGCGCACCCGCTACGGCCAGGTGTCCTCCGCGTCCATCGGCGCCATCCAGCGCAGCCTGCTGCGCCTGGAATCCGAAGGCGCGGAAACCTTCTTCGGCGAGCCCATGCTGGACGTCTTCGACTGGATGCGCGCCGACGCCCAGGGACGTGGCATGGTCAACATCCTGGCCGCCGACCGGCTGATGCAGTCCCCGCGCCTGTACGCCGTCTTCCTGCTGTGGATGCTGGCCGACCTGTACGAACGCCTGCCGGAAGTGGGCGACCTGGAAAAACCCAAGCTGGTGTTCTTCTTCGACGAGGCCCACCTGCTGTTCAAGGACGCCCCCGCCGCCCTGCTGGAAAAGATCGAGCAGGTCGTGCGCCTGATCCGCTCCAAGGGCGTGGGGGTGTATTTCGTCAGCCAGAACCCCACCGACATCCCCGACACCGTGCTGGGCCAGCTGGGCCACCGCGTGCAACACGCCCTGCGCGCCTACACCCCTCGCGACCAGAAGGCCGTCAAGACCGCCGCGCAGACCATGCGGCCCAACCCAGGGCTGGACATCGAGGCCGCCATCACCGAACTGGCCGTGGGCGAGGCGCTGGTGCGCAGTTCGGCGGCGTGGTCGGCCTGTACGAACGCCTGCCGGAAGTGGGCGACCTGGAAAAACCCAAGCTGGTGTTCTTCTTCGACGAGGCCCACCTGCTGTTCAAGGACGCGCCCGCCGCCCTGCTGGAAAAGATCGAGCAGGTCGTGCGCCTGATCCGATCCAAGGGCGTGGGCGTGTATTTCGTCAGCCAGAATCCCACCGACATCCCCGACACCGTGCTGGGCCAGCTGGGCCACCGCGTGCAGCACGCCCTGCGCGCCTACACCCCCCGCGACCAGAAGGCCGTCAAGACCGCCGCGCAGACCATGCGGCCCAACCCGGGGCTGGACATCGAGGCCGCCATCACCGAACTGGCCGTGGGCGAAGCGCTGGTGTCCCTGCTGGATCCCAAGGGCCAGCCCACCCCTACGCAGCGCGTCTGGATGTTCGCGCCCGGCAGCCGCATCGGACCGGCCACGGCGGCCGAACGCCAGGCCCTGATCGGCGCCTCCATGCTGGGCGGCAAGTACGGCCAGACCGTGGACCGCGAATCCGCCTACGAGATCCTGCTGCAACGCGCCCAGGCCGGAACCGCGGAACCCGCCGGAACCAAAACGGCGGGCGCCGCCGGCGCGCCCACCGCCCAGGACGGCGGCCTCACCGGCGTCCTGGGCGACTTCCTGTTCGGCTCCACCGGCCCGCGCGGCGGCCACCGCGACGGGGTGGTGCAGTCGGTCGCCAAGAGCATGGTGCGCAACGCCGCCAACCAGCTGGTGCGCGGCCTGCTGGGCTCGCTGGTCGGCGGCAAGCGGCGCTGAGCTTTCTTCACAGGATGCGCATGCCAGCCCGAACGCCCGCTTCCGCCACAGCGACATCGGCCACGACCGCGGCGGCGCCCGCGCGCTGCCGCTGGTGCGGCGACGACCCGCTGTACGTGCGCTATCACGACACCGAATGGGGCGTGCCCTCGCGCGATCCCCGGCACCTGTTCGAGATGCTGATCCTGGAAGGCTTCCAGGCGGGCCTGTCCTGGATCACCATCCTGCGCCGGCGCGAGGCCCTGCGCGCCGCCCTGCTGGACTTCGATCCCGAAGCCCTGGCGCGCACCGACGAGGCCTGGGTCCAGGACCGCATGCAGGACGCCCGTATCATCCGCAACCGGCTCAAGCTGCGCGCCGCCGGCACCAACGCGCGCGCCTGGCTGGCGCTGCCCGACCCGGTCGGCCTGGTCTGGTCCGTGGTCGACGGACGGCCGATCATCCATCACTACGCCGTCCAGAAAGACGCGCCCGTGGCCGGCCCCGAGGCCGAGGCCCTGAGCCGCCTGCTGAAGCGCCACGGCTTCACTTTCGTCGGCCCGACCATCTGCCAGTCCTACCTGCAGGCCATCGGCTGCCTGATGGATCACACCACGGACTGCCATCGCCATCGGACGGTGGCGGGCTGAGCCGCCATG
>CBFGXR010000036.1:0-11081 GCA_965652675.1 uncultured Castellaniella sp. | reverse complement strand
GCTCGCCGGCGTCGCCTTGAAACCGCCGTAGCACCAGCCGGCGTTGAGATAGAGGCCGTCGACCGGCGCGCGATCGATGATGGGCGATCCGTCCATCGTCATGTCGCACGGGCCGCCCCAGGTTCTGAGCAGACGGGCGCGGCCGATCATCGGCAGCGAGTCGGGCAGGCTGGGCCGGAAGCCCATCCACTGCTCGCCGCCCTCGGTGCGCAGCGCCGGCAGGAAGGCCTTGGCCTTGTCCAGCATGGCCTGGGCCCGGCGGTAGTCGGGCGGGCGCTTCAGGCCGGCGAGCTCGACGGCGCCGCCCACGCGGATGCCGCAGGTGAGCGGCGAGACCACGAAGCCATGGTCGGAGAACGTGATCTGGCGGCGCAGGTCCAGCGCGTCCGGCGGCAGCGTCGTGTTGTAGCCGCGTTCGGTTTCCAGGGGGATGGGGTCGCCCAGCGGGCGGCTCAGCTGGTGCGACCAGGCGCCGGCGGCGATCACCACCCGGCGCGCCTGCAGGGCGGTGCCGTCGTCCAGCGTCAGGCGGCCGCCTTCCGCGGCGGGTTCGACGGCGCGGACCTCGCGGCGCAGCAGCCGGGCGCCGAGCGCCTGCGCCCGCAGGCCGATGTCCACGGCCAGGGCCTGGGGATCGTCGACGTTGCGCCAGCGGGACACCAGCATGCCGTGGGTGAAGCGGGGCGCCAGGCCGGGCTGCAGCGCCGCCAGCTCATCGCCCTGGACGGGCCGGCTTTCGATGCCGTAGGCCAGCCGCTGGCGGGCGGTTTCCCGGGCGGCGGCGAAGCGGTCGGCGCCTTCGTAGACTTCCAGCACGCCTTCGGTGTGCAGGTGGCCGTCCAGCCCCGTGCGGGCCAGCATGGCCAGCATTTCTTCCTGGGCCAGGCCGATCAGGGCGGCCTGCGCCTGGATGTTGGCCTGGTAGTGCGACGGCCAGCTGGCCCGCCACAGGCGCAGCAGCCAGGGCGCGATGCGCGGCAGGTAGGCGGGCGGCAGGCTGAGCGGCCCCAGCGGGTCGAACAGCCAGCGGGCCGCCTTGCGGATGATGCGCGGAGACGCCAGCGGCAGGATCTCGGCGAAGGCCAGGGCGCCCGCGTTGCCCCGGCTGGCGCCGCTGGCGGGGTCGTTGCGCTCGACCACGACGACGTCGTGTCCGGCCTCGCGCAGGTACAGGGCGCAGCTGAGGCCGATGATGCCGCCGCCCACGATGGCGACGTCACAGGAGGAAGCGTTCATGGATGGATGCCGTGCAGGATCCCGGATGGATCCGATACGGGGATGATTTCACAGACGCGGTAAATATTCAACCGATATATTTACCGGAGGAGCCCGTCGGGCCTTGCGGGTCTATTCGATGCCCCAGCGGCGGGCGAGGACGGCGCGTTCCAGCGTGCCGATGTATTGCTGGATGGCGATCTGGCGGTTGTCGGGCAGGTTGAAGAAGCGGCAGGCGAGCTGGTGCTGCGGCTTGCCGTTGTCCTGGGTCAGGTGGGTGGAGCGCAGCACGCGCAGGCCGACGTCCAGTTCGCCGGCGTCGGGCAGTTCCAGCGTGCATTCCTCGAAGATCGTGCCCACGGCGGCGTCGGTGAGCAGGTTGTCGCGGTCCACCAGCTGCAGACCGCCCGCGCTGATGTCGGCGATCCGGAAGCGGGCCTTGCCCGAGGGCAGGGATTCGTGTTCGATCAGGCAGTGGGCAGGGCTGCTGGCCGGGATGTCGACCCGGAAGAACTCGCGCCGCTGGACCCGCCGCAACTGGGCGGGCCAGGCCATCGAGAGGGCCGGCTTGCCCTGGTGCATGGCGGGGCTGAGCGGCCCGGAGAATTCGATCATCACGCGGTCCAGCGTGCCTTGCAGGCGCACTTCGGTGGCGCGCAGCAGCTGGGTGTTGATCTGGTCTTCGGAGGCGTTGTCCAGCAGCAGCGTGCTGGCCTTCACGTCGACGTCGAGCAGCGTGGAGATGATCGAGACGGCCTTGCCGGGGATGTCCAGGCGCACCAGCACCCGCTGGCTGAGAAGGCCCTGCAGGATGGAGCTGATTTCGAGCGATTGCGATACCAGACAGGGATCGTCTTCCTGGAAGGCCATGGTCGTGGGCTGCGTGCCGGTGTGCGACGCTTGAGTGCGACAAGGATGAATTCTAAACGATCCAGCCCGGAAATCGACATTCCCGGACTGCGGGAAAGCCCGCATGCGCGGGCCTTCCCGGGGGGAGGCGGCGGGCCTATTCCAGGGCCTTGACCATGTCCTCCAGGACCTTCTTGGCGTCGCCGAACACCATCATGGTCTTGTCCATGTAGAACAGCTCGTTGTCCAGTCCGGCGTAGCCCGCCGCCATCGAGCGCTTGTTGACGATCACCGTGCGCGCCTTGTAGGCCTCCAGGATGGGCATCCCGGCGATGGGCGAGTTCGGGTCGTTCTTGGCCGCCGGATTGACCACGTCGTTGGCGCCCAGCACCAGGACCACGTCGGTCTGGCCGAATTCGCCGTTGATGTCCTCCATTTCGAAGACCTGGTCGTAGGGGACCTCGGCCTCGGCGAGCAGCACGTTCATGTGCCCCGGCATGCGGCCGGCCACCGGGTGGATGGCGTATTTCACCGTCACGCCCTGGGCCGACAGTTTCGTGGCCAGTTCCTTGAGCGCATGCTGGGCGCGCGCCACGGCCAGGCCGTAACCCGGAACGATGGTGACGGTGTCGGCGTTGCTCATGAGGAAGGCGGCGTCGTCCGAACTGCCCGATTTGACGCTGCGCTGCGCGCCGTCGCCGGCTGCGTCCCCCGCGGACGCCTCGGCCCCGAAGCCGCCCAGGATCACGTTGAAGAACGACCGGTTCATCGCCTTGCACATGATGTAGGACAGGATCGCGCCGGAAGAGCCGACCAGCGAACCGGCGATGATCAGCATCGGGTTGTTCAGCGAGAAGCCGATCCCCGCCGCCGCCCAGCCCGAGTAGCTGTTCAGCATGGAGATCACCACCGGCATGTCGGCGCCGCCGATCGGGATGATGATCAGCACGCCCAGCACGAAGGCGATGACCGTCATGAGGATGAAGGGCAGCCAGGCCTGGGTCGCCATGAACCAGAAGCCGCAGGCCAGCATCAGGATCGCCAGCAGCAGGTTGAACAGGTGCTGGCCGGGGAAGACCACCGGCGCGCCCTGGAACAGGCGGAACTTGTACTTGCCCGACAGCTTGCCGAAGGCGATCACCGAACCGGAGAACGTGATGGCGCCGACGAAGGTGCCGATGAACAGTTCCAGCCGGTTGCCCGTGGGGATCGGGGTGCCGGCGGCCGCGATGCCGAAGGCGTGCGGCTCGGCCACGACGGCGGTGGCGATGGCCACGGCCGCCAGGCCGATCATGCTGTGCATGAAGGCGATCAGTTCCGGCATCTTGGTCATCTGGACCTTGCGCGCCAGCACGGTGCCGATGGCGCCGCCGGCCAGCAGGCCGAGGATCACGCGGCCCAGGCCGGCGGCGGTGGCGCCGTCGCGCGCCAGGCCGACGATGAGCACCGCCGTGGTCAGGATGGCGATCGCCATGCCGATCATGCCGAAGGCATTGCCCCGGCGCGAGGTCGTGGGGTGGGACAGGCCCTTGAGCGCCTGGATGAAGCAGACCGAGGCGACCAGATAGAGCAGGGTGACGAGGTTGGCCGAGATCATGCCTGGCCTCCCTTGCGTTCCTTCTTCTTGAACATTTCCAGCATGCGCTGGGTGACCAGGAAGCCGCCGAAGACGTTCACCGCCGCCAGGGCCACGGCGAACACGCCCATGGACTGGGCCAGGCCGCCGTCGGTCAGGCCGGTCGCCAGCATGGCGCCGACGATGACGATGGCCGAGATGGCGTTGGTCACGGCCATCAGCGGGGTGTGCAGGGCGGGGGTCACGTTCCAGACCACGTGGAAGCCCACGTAGACGGCGAGCACGAAGATGATGATGTTGATCAGGGTGGGGTTGACGGCTTCCATCAGGCGCTCCTCAGGACCCGGCCGTCCTGGCAGACCAGGCAGGCTTTGACGATGTCGTCGTCCGCCGGGAGCGCGAAGCGGCCCTCGGCGTCGATGACGAGTTTCAGGAAATCGAGCACGTTGCGCGCGTACAGCGCGGACGCGTCGGTCGCCAGCAGGGCGGGCAGGTTGGCCAGCCCGACCAGGGTGACGCCGTCGCGTTCGACGACTTCGCCGGGCACCGACAGCGGGCAGTTGCCGCCGCGTTCCACGGCCAGGTCGACGATGACCGCACCCGGTTTCATGGCGGCGACCGTGTCCGGCTGGATCAGGGTCGGCGCCGGGCGTCCGGGGATCAGGGCCGTGGTGATGACGATGTCGGCCTGCTTGCAGCGTTCGGCCACCAGGGCGGCCTGGCGCGCCATCCACGCGGCCGGCATGGGCCGGGCGTAGCCGCCGACGCCTTCGGCGATTTCGCGTTCCTCGTCGGTCTCGTAAGGCACGTCGATGAATTTGCCGCCCAGCGATTCGACCTGTTCGCGTGCGGCGGGGCGCACGTCGGAGGCTTCGACCACGGCGCCCAGGCGGCGCGCGGTGGCGATGGCCTGCAGGCCGGCCACGCCCGCCCCGAGCACCACCACGCGGGCCGCCTTCAGGGTGCCGGCGGCGGTCATCATCATGGGGAAGATGCGGCCGTAGTACTGGGTGGCCAGCAGCACGGCCTTGTAGCCGGCCAGGTTGGCCTGGGACGACAGCACGTCCAGGCTCTGGGCGCGGGTGGTGCGCGGCGCGGCTTCCAGGGCGAAGGCCGTCAGGCCCGCCTCCGCCAGCGCCTTCAGGCCGTCCGGGTCGAAGGGGTCCAGCATGCCGAGCAGCACGGTGCCCGGCTTCATGCGGTCCAGTTCGGCCGCTTCGGGGCGGCGCACCTTCAGGACCAGTTCGCCGCCCAGGGCGGCGTCGGCGTCGGTCAGTTCGGCGCCGGCCCGTTCATATTCGGCGTCGGGATGGCGGGCGGCCGTGCCGGCGCCGCGTTCGACCCGCACCCGATGGCCGGCCTGGACCAGCTTCTTGACGGTTTCGGGGGTGGCGGCGACCCGGGTTTCGCCCGGCAGGGTTTCACGGGGAATGCCTACCTGCATGGCGGCCTCCCGGCGGAGATGCGTCGGTATTGCATGGGGTTTCCTTGATGTCTTGAAAGAGAGGCGGGGCGCCGGCCGCGGGTCAGCGGCTGGCGTCCAGCGCCTGGCGCAGATCGTCGAGGATGTCGTCGATGTGCTCGATGCCGATGGACAGGCGGATCATGTCTTCGCCGACACCGGCACGAGCGAGTTCTTCGGGGCTGAGCTGGCGGTGCGTGGTCGAGGCCGGATGGCAGGCCAGGGATTTCGCGTCGCCGATGTTCACCAGCCGCAGGATCAGTTGCAGGGCATCGATGAAGCGGGCGCCCGCGGCGAGCCCCCCCTGGATGCCGAAGGACAGGATGCTGGCGGGCAGTCCGCCCATGTATTTTTTCGCCAGGGCGTGTTCCGGGTGGTCCGGCAGGCCGGCGTAGTTCACCCAGGCTACCTGCGGGTGGTCCTTCAGGAAGCGGGCCACGGCCTGGGCGTTGGCGCAGTGGCGTTCCATGCGCAGGGCCAGGGTCTCGATGCCCTGCAGCACCAGGAACGAATTGAAGGGCGAGATCGCGCCGCCGGTGTTGCGCAGGGGCACGACGCGGCAGCGGCCGATGAAGGCGGCCGGCCCGAAGGCCTCGGTGTAGACCACGCCGTGGTAGGACGGATCCGGCTCGTTCAGCATGAGGAAGCGGTCGCGGTGCTCGGCCCAGGGGAATTTGCCGCTGTCCACGATGGCGCCGGCGATGCTGGTGCCGTGTCCCCCCATGTACTTGGTCAGGGCGTGCACCACGATGTCGGCGCCCCATTCGATGGGGCGGCACAGGGCGGGCGAGGCGACCGTGTTGTCCACGATCAGCGGCACGCCGTGGCGGTGGGCGGCCTCGGCCAGCGCCTGGATGTCGATGATGTTGCCCGCCGGGTTGCCGACCGATTCGCAGAACACCGCGCGGGTGCGTTCGTCGATCAGGGATTCCAGGGCGGCCACGTCGTCGTGGGGCGCGAAGCGGACTTCCAGGCCCTGGCGCGGGAATGTGTGGGCGAACAGGTTGTAGGTGCCGCCGTAGAGCTTGCTGGTGGAGACGATGTTGTCGCCCGCCTGCGCCAGGGTCTGGATGGCGTAGGTGATGGCCGTCATCCCCGAGGCCACGGCCAGCGCGGCCACGCCGCCTTCCAGGGCGGCGACGCGCTCTTCCAGGACGGCGGTGGTCGGGTTCATGATGCGGGTGTAGATGTTGCCGGCGACCTTCAGGTCGAACAGGTCCGCGCCGTGCTGGGTGTCGTCGAACGCGTACGAGGTGGTCTGGTAGATCGGCACGGCGACCGACTTGGTCGTGGGATCGGGGGTGTAGCCGGCGTGGATGGCCAGGGTCTCGAAGCGGCGGGTCATGAAAAGTGTCTCCTGTGCGGCGTCTGGGTAGGGCGTCTTGGCGCAATCGACCATCGTACCGGCGAATGCGTTTCCAATATAAGGTCTGTGTCAGGTTTGCGGCCGCATTTTTATATAACCAAGAATAATATTGAATCCATCGCATTCTTCTACGAAATGCAATGCGGTGCAATAGAATGCGGCCGAACGCCGTAAACGGCCATGCCGGGCGCGGGCATGGGTTAGCATTTCGGTTGTCGTCCGACAGCGCACGGTCCCGACGGATATCCTTTGTTAGTTGTGAATAGGCCTTAGAAATGAATGTCTGGTTGAAGCGGGTGCTGTTCAGCCTGGTCGTGGCGCTGCTGCTGGCGGTGGTCGGCCTGGCGATCTTCCTGCTGACCTTCAATCCGAACGCCTACAAGTCCAGGCTGGAAGCCCTGGTGTTCGAACGCACCGCGCGCACGCTGACCATCGACGGCGACATCGGCCTGTCGCTGTTTCCCCGCATCGGCCTGTCCGTCAGCGACGTGGCTCTGTCCAACCGCGACGCCAAGGACACCTTCGTGTCCATCGACAGCGCCCGCTTCGCGGTGGCGATCTGGCCCCTGCTGTCGAACCAGCTGGTGGTGGACCACGTGGCGGTCACGGGCCTGAAGGCCTATGTCGTGCGCGACGCGCGGGGCCGCTTCAATTTCAGCGACCTGCTGGATGTCGGCGGGTCGGCGGCATCGGTGGCGCCCGCGCCCATGGCCGTCGCCGCGGCCGCCGCCTCGGCGCCCGGCGCCGGATCGGATTTCAACATCGACATCGCCGGCCTGGAACTGAAGTCGGGCCGGGTCCAGTATGTCGACCAGCGCGACGGCCTGTCCACGACCTTCGACCAGATCGAGGCGAACACCGGCCGGGTCACCTACGACCAGCCTTTCGACGTGTCCCTGAAGGCCGTGATCACGGGCAACGATCCGGTGCAGAACGCCCAGCTCCAGGCCCAGGCGCTGCTGCGCCTGAACCCCGGGGGACGCGGCTATGCGGCGCAGAAGATCAACGTGCAGCTGAGCGGGCGCCTGGGCAACCTGGACCAGTCACAGGCCACGCTGCGGGGCAATCTGGCCTACGACGGCCGGGCCCGGCATTTCTCCGCCGACAACCTGGAACTGGCCCTGAACGGCAACATCGTCGGCGCCCATCCGATCCAGGGGCTGAAGGCCAGTCTGACGGCCGCGCAGTTGCGCCTGGACCAGCGCAACACCGCGCTCAAGGTCGACAAGCTGGCCCTGCGCGCCGTGGGCCAGGACGGCAAGCGCGCCCTGGACCTGGCCCTGGACGCGCCGGCCCTGGCGATCTCGCCCGAGTCCGCCCAGGCGGACCCCGTGACCGGCACCCTGAAATGGACCGGCGACGACACCCTGGCCGTTTCGCTCGGCCTGGAGGGCCTGTCGGGCAACGCCAACGAATGGCAGTTCCGCACGGCCAGCCTGGACGGAGGGCTGACCCAGGGCGAACGCCTGTTGCGCCTGAAGCTGACTTCGCCGCTGGCCTGGAACACGACCCTGCGCAAGGGCTCCCTGAGCGCCATCAAGGGCGACATGGGCGTGCGCGACCAGTCGCTGCCGTCCGGCAGCTATGAATTTCCCATGATCGGCAGCGTGCACCTGGACCTGGTGCAGGACCTGCTGTCGGCGGACCTGAACGCCGTGATCGACGGCGGGCAGGCGGCCTTCAAATCCCAGACCACGAAGCTGGCCACGCCCCAGCCCCAGACCCGTTTCACCCTGAGCACGGAAAAGCTCGACCTGAACCGCTGGCTGCCGGTGCCGCCGGCCCCCGCCGCGGCCAAGTCCGGCGCCGCGGGCCAGCCCGCCGAAAAGGAAGCGGACAAGGACCAGGGCGCGCCTCAGGAAAAGGCCCCGGACGGCGCCGCGAAGGCGCCGCCCGCGCCGATCGACCTTTCGTTCCTGCGGGGCCTGGACGTCGAGGGCGACGTGCGGATCGGGGATCTGCGGGTGCGCGACGTGCAGTTGACGGGCGTCAGCGCCCAGGCCCGCGTCCAGAAGGGCACGCTGGCCGTGCCCAAGCTGTCGGCCGGCCTGTACGAGGGCACGCTGTCGGGCCAGTTCAGCGCGACGGCCGACCAGGCGTTCGGCCTGAAGCTCAACCTGGACAAGGTTGCCGTGGCGCCCCTGATCCAGGCCGCGCTGGGCCGGAACCTGCTGTCGGGGCGCGGCGCGGCGCAGATCGATCTGCGCGCGCAGGGCGCGACGCCGGACGCGCTGCAGCGGTCCCTGGCGGGCCGTGCGTCCGTGCAGATGCGGGACGGCGCGGTGCAGGGCGTGGACGCTTCGCGGACCCTGTCGGACGTGGCGGCGGCGCTGGGCAACGTCCTGAAGGGCCGCCTGGACGCCCTGGCCTCGCCGTTCGACAGCCGCCGCAGCACCGCCTTCAGCAGCCTGGACGCCCGCCTCGACCTCAAGGACGGCCAGGGCACCCTGTCGAAGCTGTCCGTGGTGTCCGACCTGGTGAAGCTGTCCGAGGGCAAGCCGGCGCGCATCGACGTGCCCGGGCGCGGCCTGGATCTGGTGCTGCAGGCCCAGGTGGCGGCGCGGCTGCCCAAAGGCCTGGACGTCGCGCTGACGCCGCTGCTGGGCGCGACCATCCCCATCCGCATCTCCGGCGCCTGGGACCGTCCCGCATACGAGGTGGACTGGTCGGGCATCCGCAATCCGTCCATCCAGCGCGCCCTGAAGTCGGGGCTGATGGAACTGCTCAAGGGCAAGGACCTGATCGATCAGGCCCTGCCATCGCCGGAACCCGAGGCCTCGGGCGCCGCTCCGAAGAATTCCGCGGCGCCGGCGTCCGGCGCCGATCCGGTGGAACGCATCGGCAAGGCCATCAAGGGCCTGCTGGGACAATGACGATCACGATGGAAACCGCACGATGACGACCGAATCCGTTTTTCAGCCGATCGCCGGGGCGGCCGCCCTGGCCGACGAGGCCGCCCGGCCCTATGACCGCCGCTGGCTGGCGGTCGATGATCAGGGCCGGTGGCTGGATGCCGGCCGGGCGCCGGGTCTGGACGGGCTGGAAGTCAGCCTGCGTTTCGGCTACCTGGTGATCCGCGCGCCCGGCATGCTGCGCCTGGACGTGCCGCTGGACGTGATCGAGGACGACGACAGCGTCGAGCGCACCGCGCGGATCGGCGGCCGCGACGTGCGGGTCGTGGACGAGGGGGATCTGGCCTCGGCCTGGCTTTCCCAATGGCTGGGCCAGCCCTGCCGGCTGGTGAAGGTGCATCCGGACGCCGGTCAGATCGCCTGGCCGGCCTGATCCGGCGCCTTTTCTACTTGCCGTTCGCGGCTTCCTGCGCGTCGCGCAGGGTCTTGGCCTTGGCGTGCAGCCAGCGTTCCACGGACGGGAACACGAACTTGCTGACGTCCCCGCCCAGGATGGCGATTTCCCGCACGATGGTGCCGGAGATGAACTGGTACTGGTCCGAGGGCGTCATGAACAGGGTCTCGACTTCCGGCAGCAGGTGGCGGTTCATGCCGGCCATCTGGAATTCGTATTCGAAATCCGACACGGCGCGCAGGCCGCGCACGATGACGCGGGCGTTCTGTTCGCGCACGAAGTCCTTGAGCAGGCCGCCAAAGCTGCGCACCCGCACGTTGGGATAGTGCCCCAGGACCTCCTCGGCGATCTCCAGGCGTTCCTGGAGGGTGAAGAACGGCCGCTTGTTCTGGCTGTGGGCCACGCCCACGACGACTTGGTCGAACAGGCTGGCCGCCCGTCGCACGAGGTCTTCGTGTCCACGGGTGAGCGGGTCGAAAGTGCCCGGGTAGACGGCGGTGATCATGCGGTCTCCGTATAGGTTGACGGAATCGTTGTCCGGATCCTGGGCCTGAATTGGCGGGCGCACGGGCCTGGCCGGCCGTTCAGGATGTCTCCAGACGGTCATTATTCATATTTTTTTGCGTTGCAGCAAACCGGATCAACCCGTAGTGGACCTGGCCCGCCCGTCCCTGGCGCAGCGGCTCCCAGTCCGCAGGCGGCGCGTCCAGGGAAGACTCCGATTCCAGGTACAGCAGGCCGCCCGGCAGCACGGCCCGGTCCAGCAGGGGCCACAGGCGCGGCAGCCAGCCCGCGCCGAAGGGCGGGTCGAGCATCACCAGGTCGTAGGACGGGGCGGGCTGGGCGCGCAGGAAGGCGCAGGCCTCGCCCGCGTGGATGCGGACGGCGGGCGCTTTCAGACGGGCCTGGACGGCGCGCAGGCCGGCCAGCGCGGCCGGCGCCTGCTCGACCAGCTGGGCGGTCTCCACGCCCCGGGACGCGGCCTCGAAGCCCAGCGCCCCGGTCCCGGCGAACAGGTCCAGCACCCGGCGGCCGGCGAACGAGCCGTCCCAGAAGTGCGCCAGCCAGTTGAACAGGGTTTCCCGCACCCGGTCGGGCGTCGGGCGCAGATGGTCGCCGTCCGGGACGGAAATGGGCGTGCGGCGGTAGGCACCGCCTACAATACGGATCTGGTGTTTTTTCATGCGCGGTCGACAGGGTCGTGAATCTCACGGCGCTCGGTCCGTGCCGGGCCTTGGCCGGATCGTTTTCAGTGTAAAGCCTATGTTCAGTTTCTTTAAACGCAAGAAGGCGCCCGCGCCGCAGGA
>CBFGXR010000035.1:0-11189 GCA_965652675.1 uncultured Castellaniella sp. | reverse complement strand
CTACGCGGCGATGGGACACCTCCTGTTCGATTCGGCCGACGCCTTCCTGCAGGCGGGCTGCGGCCCGGACCTGCTGCGCGGCCTGCGGCGCGGCAAATGGATTCCCCAGGCGTCCCTGGACCTGCACGGCAGCACGCTGGACCAGGCCCGCGAACGCCTGGACCGGTTCCTGGCCTCGTGCCTGGAACACGACATCCGCTGCGTGCGCGTCATCCACGGCAAGGGCATCGGCTCGCGCCAGGGCGAACCCGTCCTGAAGGCCGCGATCCGCCAGCACCTGTGCCGCCTGGAAGCCGTCCAGGCCTGGGTCCAGTGCGGCGAGCACGAAGGCGGCGACGGCGCGCTGCACGCCCTGCTGCGGCAGGAGAGCCCCCGATGAACCCCAGCTGGATCTACCTGAGCATCGCCATCCTGGCCGAAGTCATCGCCACGTCCGCCCTGAAGGTCTCGGACGGCTTCACGCGCCCCCTGCCCTCGGCGCTCACCGCCATTGGCTACGGGCTGGCGTTCTACCTGCTGGCCCTGGCGCTGAAGACCATCCCCGTCGGCGTCGCCTACGCCGTCTGGTCCGGCGCCGGCATCGTCGCCATCGCCCTGATCGGCTATTTCGTCTTTCACCAGACGCTGGACGCCCCCGCGCTGATCGGCATCGGCCTGATCCTGGCGGGGGTGCTGGTGCTGAACGTGTTTTCGGGATCCGGCGGACACTGAGGCCGGCGGCCCCGCGCGGGCGGCGCTGAAATGGATCGGGGCCGACGATTGTGTCGTCGGCCCCGCCAGATTTCTGTTTTTTATGGGTACTGCCACAAATGAAAGCGCCATCTCCGTGGCGCCAGTGCCCAGCAGGGCTGTCTCCTCACCTGCATGGGCTGCATTATGCCGCCTGTATCTATAAATGACACCTAGGGAAGTCCCGTAGCCGACTGCCCATCCACGGCCCCCTCTATCGCCACACGACCGGGCCGAAACAGATTGCGGCGCCCGCCAGGCCGGCCGACAGTCGCAGCCATGGCCGATGCCCTGAAATGAAGGCGAACGACAAGCCCCACAGTCCGACGCCGATCTGCACGAAAGCGGCCACGGCCCGCCAGGGATGATCGATCAACTGGATCAGCTGGGGATTGGCAATCATGGCCAGGGGAATGATGTAGAGCCCGACGCCCAGCCGCATGGCCGACGCCGCGACCTTGAGCCAGTTCTCGCCCACAATGCCCGCGGCGATGAACACGGTGCCGCATACGGGCGGCGTGATCGTCGACAGCAAGGCGAACCAGAACACGAACAGATGCGCCAGCAACAGGTCGATTCCCAGGCGATTCAGGGCCGGCCCGGCAATCGCCACGCAGATGACATACGCCGCCGTGGTCGGCACCTCCATGCCCAGCAGCAGGCAGGCCGCCGCCGTCAACAGCAGCGCCGGCCACAGACTGTCCTGCGCCAGCGCCAGAATGACCGACGTGACCTTGATGCCCAGCCCCGTCATGCCCAGGACACCGACCACGATGGACGCGCAGATGATGATCGCGGCGATCATGGAAATCTGCCGGCCCGCGATGATGGCGGCTTCGGACAGCCTGCGAACGAACACCGTCAGCGACACCTTGAAGCGGATATCCAGGAACAGCAGCAGCACGCCGACCAGAATCGCCATGCAGGCGGCGTACTGCGGCGTCACCTGGGCAATGAACATCTGCTGCAGCAAAACGCCGAAGGGCACCAGGAAAAACAGCAGGGTGACGACGACGTCCCGCCGGCTGGGCTGGTCCTCCTGATCCAGCGCCCTGAGCCCGTAGCGGCGGGCGAACAGATCGATGCCGATCCAGACGGCCAGGAAATACAGCAAGGCCGGCAGCAGGGCCGCGGCCATGATCCGGGTATAGGGCGTCCCGGTGAGTTCAACCATCACGAACGCACCCGCCCCCATCAAAGGCGGCATGATCTGCCCGCCGGAAGAAGCGACGGCCTCGACCGCCCCCGCCAAGGACTTCGGATATCCCATGCGCACCATGGTCGGCATGGTCACGGCCCCGATGGAAGCGGCATTGGCCGAGGCGGATCCGGAAATGGATCCGAACAAAGCCGAGGCCAGCACCGCGACTTTGCCCGCGCCTCCCCGCAAGCGGCCCGCCGCCGCAATGGCGATATTGAGGAATCCCTGCCCCGCCTCGCCCACGTTCAGCACGGCGCCCATGATGACGAAAATCGCCACCACACTCACCGATACCCCGGTCAGCGATCCCCAGACGCCCCCTTCCGTGATCGTCAGCGTGCCCAAGGTGCTGCCCAGCGGGACCGCCGGATGGCCGAATTGTCCCGGCACATATTGACCGAAGAATCCGTACAGCAGGCAGACCAGGGCTACCAGCGGCAAAGGCCAGCCGATGGCCCGACGGGCCATTTCCAGCGTGACCCCCAGCAGCACCGCCCCCACGACGATCTGCAGATTGCTTTCCAGAAAACCATACTGGTCTCCCAGGGCGTCGGCATTCAGGGCGGTATACAGGCAGGCGGCCATTCCCAGCAACATCAACACCCATCCCGACACTTTCTGCCGCCGCGTCCGGGCCGGATAGATGAACAGCCAAGGCAAGGCCAGCGCCATGTGCAACGGCCGCGCCACCAAAGCAGGCACCAGGCCGCTGAACACCAGCCCCAGGTGAAAGCAGATCGACGCCAGCCCAAGGCCCACCCAGACGGCGGGCGGCCGCATCCCCGGCAAGGCCATGTCAGCGCATGCCTTCGGGTATCTGGATACCGGCTTCCTGGTAATAGCGAACGGCCCCCGGATGCAGCCTGACCTTCGTCATCATCAGCATGTCGGGCGTCACCGCCTTCCACCAGGGCGCCTGGTCGCTGAGCGCCGCCTTCTGCTGCCAGAAAGTCTTGGTCAACAGGTAGGCGGTCTGCTCGTCCATCGCGGTCGTCGTGAACGCCTCGACGGGCAGGAACGTGGTGGCGACGTCCTTGTCCACCCCCGCGTAAGTGCCTGCGGGAATGACCTGTTTCATACGCCCGGTCTGCGCAATCTGGTCATCGGTCAGCGACACCAGGGACACCGGCATGCTGGCAGCCGCTTCGACCAGATTGGGCGCAGGAAAGGACCCCGCCGTCACGAAGCCGTCGATCTGACCGTTCTTGAGCGCATCGGCGGCATTGCCCAGTTCGGCCGATGCGATCTTGATTTTGCCCTCCAGGCCGAAGAGCTTGATGTATTTTTCACCTTCTGTGGCCCCGAAGCTGCCCTTGCCCAGCAGGATGGTCTTGCCGGCCATGTCGGCAAACCGATCGACCTGCTGTTCCCCCCGCATGACGAAATGCATGGTCAGGGACGGGATCGGAAACAGCGCCCGGATCGTTGCGAACGATTCCTTGGGACGGTTCTTGAAAGGCCCCGTGCCAGCCATGGCGCTTTCCACCAGGCCCGGTGGCGACGTGAACACATAGTTGCCGGGCCGCACGGCGGCTTCCATGACGTTCTGGACCGATCCCTGGCTTTCTTCCACGGTGAGGATGGTGCCGCCCTGCGAACCCGACTTGATGGCACCGGCCAGTTCGACCCCCATCTGATAGTAGGACGTGCCCGTCTTCGCCGATTTGTAGGCGATGCGCTGTTCCGCATGCCCGGTCGCCGCGAACCCGAATGAGCACAGCGCCGTGAAACCCAGCGAGACCGCCGTCTTCAGCCATGTCCGCATCATTTTCTCCTCGAATGATCCCTGATCGGGAATTGAGGGTATACGCATCGCTTTGCCAGCGTCAATGCCTGGTTTCCCCCGGCACGGACCTGGCCGTCTCCCTCGCCTGGCCCAGCGATGGATGATCCGCCGGCGCGGGCCGGCCGAACAGGAAACCCTGCGCGTGGACGCAACCCATGGACAGCAGCACGTCCCGCTGGGCGACGGTTTCCACTCCCTCGGCGACCACGTCCAGGTCCAGCGAGGCGGCCAGGCTGAGCACGGCCGACACGATCGCCGTGCTGCGCTGCTGCGGACCCAGCCCCAGCGGTTCGATGAAGGAACGGTCGATCTTCAGCGTCCGCAGCGGAAAGCGGTGCACGTGGCTGAGCGAGGAATAGCCGGTGCCGAAATCGTCCAGCGCGATGCGCACGCCGGCCTCGTGCAGGCTGCCCAGCATCCGCGCCGCCCCGTCCGGATCCGACAGCAGGGAGCTCTCGGTCCCCTCGACGCACACCTGATCCGCCGCGACCCCGGCCCACGCCGCCAGATCCAGCAGGCGCCGGGGGAAATTCCGGCTGTGGAAATGACACGGCGAGATGTTGATGTTCAGGACCTTGTCCCGCCCCAGCAGCGCGGGCGCGGCCTGACAGGCCAGGCGGTACATGTGCCAGTCGATCGCCTCCATCAGGCCGGTCTCCTCGGCCGCGGGCAGGAACTGGCCCGGCCCCAGCACGCCGCGCTCCGGATGCCGCCAGCGGATCAGGGCCTCGTAGCCGGTGACGCCGCCGTCGGCCAGGCGCACGATGGGCTGGAAATAGGCCGCGAACTCGTCCTTTTCCAGCGCGTCGCGCATCTGCTGTTCCAGATCGAGCACGTTCATGGCCGACGCGTGCAGGGTCTCGTCGAACAGCACGAAGCGCTGACGGCCCGCCGCCTTGGCGTGGTACAGGGCGGTGTCGGCGTCATGCAGCAGTTGATCGACCGTCCGATAGGCCGGCCAGCTCATCGCAATGCCGATGCTGACCGAAACGTGCAGCTGCCGGCCGTCCACGTCGATGACCTCGGCCATCCGGGCCTGGATACGTTCGGCGACCAGGCAGGCCGAGGCGGGCTGCGGACAATGTTCGAGCAGAACGGCGAACTCGTCGCCCGACAACCGCCCGACGATGTCGGGCGCCCGCACGCAATCGGCCATCCGGGCCGAGACGATGCGCAGGACCTCGTCGCCCACACCGTGTCCCAGGCCGTCGTTGAACAGCTTGAAGCGGTCCACGTCCAGGTACAGCAGGGCAAAGCTGCGCGCCGGGTCGCCCTGCAGGGCGCCGAGCGCGCGCTCCAGGCGCTCGCGCAGGTACAGCCGGTTGGGCAGGCCGGTGAGCGAATCGTGCATGACCTGGTGCTTGAGCTGCTTTTGCGTCCGTTCCCGGACCGCGATCTGCTGGCGCAATTCCTGCGTGCGTTCCTGGACCCGCTGTTCCAGCTGGGCGTTCAGGGTCTGCAAGGCCTCGGCCTGCCGGCGCCGCTGCAGGGTATTGGCGATCTGGTAGGACACGAAGGTCAGCAGTTCGGCGTCCTGCTGGGTGTAATACAGGTCGGGCCGGTAGCTTTGCACCACGACCACCCCCATCACGCCCCGCGCGCCCATCAGGGGCGCCCCCAGCCAGGAAACGGCCGGCGTCCCGTAGGTGGCCGCGTCCACCTCGCCCCGGGCGATCAGCGCATTGATCGCATCCGCCTCGAGCCGGAGGGTCCGCGCGCAACGGATCGCGTATTCGCTCATGCCCCGGCCCATGGGGCGGCGCATGAGTTCCGCCCCCGAGCTGTCCACGTAATAGGGGAAATCCAGCCACTGGCCGTCTTCGGAGACCAGCGCGATGCAGAAGCTTTCCGCGTTGAGCAATTCGGCCACGGCCTGATGGATGCTGAGGTAGAAGGCCTCGTTGCTGTCCTGGTCATGGCCGAGCGCGGCGATCCGGTAGAGCGTCGCCTGCAGGTGGACCGCCCGTTCGCTTTCGCGCACCTGTTCCCGCAGTTGGGCATTGGCTCGGGCCAGCTCGCGCGTGCGCTCGGCCACCCGGCGTTCCAGGGCATCCTGCCCCGGATCGCGCCCGTCGGCCTGTTCGGCATCCGCCGCCGCAGCCTGCGGATGCCCGATTTCCCCCGTCTCGGTCATTTCCGTCGAGCCCGACGGATTCGTCCGGCGCTCATGACTCATATGATCCCCAGTGGCGCTGCGCGATGCCCGGTCCCCGTTCCTTTCATGCAGTATACCGGCCGTCGCCGGGCGGGATCGACAGAAAAACCGGGGGAAAACGGCAGAGGCCCCGCCTTCCGGAGAAGGCGAGGCCTCGAATATCGGCCCGGCCGCAAGCGGCCGGGCCGGCACCCGCATCCCGCACCAAGCGGGACGCGGCGACGATCACATATTGTCGATCATCACCTGGCCGAAGCCCGAGCACGACACCTGGGTCGCGCCTTCCAGCAGGCGGGCGAAGTCATAGGTGACCTTCTTCGACAGGATGGACTTTTCCATGCTGCTGATGATCAGGTCGGCGGCTTCGGTCCAGCCCATGTGGCGCAGCATCATCTCGGCGGACAGGATTTCCGAACCCGGGTTGACGTAGTCCTTGCCGGCGTACTTCGGCGCGGTGCCGTGGGTGGCTTCGAACATGGCCACGGAATCCGACAGGTTGGCGCCCGGGGCGATGCCGATCCCGCCGACCTGGGCGGCCAGGGCGTCGGAGATGTAGTCGCCGTTCAGGTTCAGCGTGGCGATGACGTCGTATTCGGCCGGGCGCAGCAGGATCTGCTGCAGGAAGGCGTCGGCGATGACGTCCTTGACCACGATGTCGCGGCCGGTCTTGGGGTTCTTGAATTTGCACCACGGACCGCCGTCCACCAACTGGGCGCCGAATTCCTTCTGGGCCAGGTCGTAGCCCCAGTCGCGGAAGCCGCCTTCGGTGAACTTCATGATGTTGCCCTTGTGCACCAGGGTGACGCTCGGGCGGTCGTTGTCGATGGCGTACTGGATGGCCTTGCGGACCAGGCGTTCCGTGCCTTCGCGCGACACGGGCTTGACGCCGATGCCGGACGTGCCCGGGAAGCGGATCTTCTTGACGCCCAGCTTGTCCTGCAGGAATTCGATCAGCTGGCGGGCCTTGTCGGATTCGGCTTCGAATTCGATGCCGGCGTAGATGTCCTCGGAGTTTTCACGGAAGATGACCATGTCGGTCTTTTCCGGTTCGCGCACGGGCGAGGGCACGCCCTTGAAGTAGCGCACCGGGCGCAGGCAGACGTACAGGTCCAGTTCCTGGCGCAGGGCCACGTTCAGGGAACGGATGCCGCCGCCCACCGGGGTGGTCAGCGGGCCCTTGATCGACACGACGTATTCGCGCACGGCTTCCAGGGTTTCCTCGGGCAGCCAGACGTCCGGGCCGTAGATCTTGGTGGACTTTTCGCCGGCGTAGACTTCCATCCAGTGGATCTTGCGCTTGCCGCCGTAGGCCTTGGCGACCGCGGCGTCCACGACCTTCAGCATCACCGGGGTGATGTCCTGGCCGGTACCGTCGCCTTCGATGTAGGGGACGATGGGCTCATCGGGGATGTTCAGGGAGAAATCGGCGTTGACCGTGATCTTCTGTCCGCCGGCCGGGACCTTGATGTGCTGATAGGACATGGGTGCTCCAGTGTTGCTGGGTTTGTTGTTCAAGAGAAAGGGGAAGCAGTCTTATATAAGAGTTTAGCGTAAACTGACCGTCGGCAGGCGGCCTTTCATCCGTATTCTACCGGCCGGCGCCCCGGAAATACCCGAACCGGCCGGGTAAAATATAAGCCCTGGCCCGTCTTTTCCACCCCTCATGTTCAATCCCTCCAAAGAACAGGTCCGCACGTTCTTCACCGACGCCTGGCGCAAGCGCCGCGCCGGCGGGGTGCTGACGCCGCTGGAAACCATGGCCGCCGACCTGGTCGAGCGCCACCCCGAATACCACGACGACCTGCAGGATCCGGACGCCGCCGAACGCGACTACCCGGTCGAGGCCGGCCGCACCAACCCGTTCCTGCACCTGTCGATGCACCTGGCGATCCAGGAGCAGCTGTCGATCGACCACCCGCCGGGCATCCGCGCCGCCTGGAATGCCCTGTTGCAGGGCCGCGACGAGCACGAAGCCGCGCACGTCATCATGGAAGCCCTGGGCGAGGTCGTCTGGGAAGCCCAGCGGCTGGGCAAGCCGCTGGACAACGAACGCTATCTGGACCTGATCCGGCGGCACGCCACGCGCGACCGCTGACCGGCCGCCGCTGAAATCCGCCCGGCGCGGGCCGCGGCCCGCCCTCGCGAATGCAAAAACGCCCGCCGGGCGCGAGGCCGGGCGGGCGTTTGTCCGGACGGGACCGCCGCGCTACTTGCGCACCGCCAGCGACGAAGGCTGGGTCGACAGCCAGGCGGAAATGTTTTCGATGTCGGCGGCCGACAGCTGCGAAGCCATGGCGCCCATGATGGCGTTCTTGCGCACGTTGGCCGAGGCCGGCGCCCCCGCCTGGCCGCGCTGGTAGGCGGTCAGGGCGTGGGCCAGGTAGTCCTGGTGCTGCCCGGCCAGGATCGGATAGTCGGGCTGCAGCGGGGTCTTGGCGTCGGCGCCGTGGCAGGAGACGCAGGTGAATTTTTCGAAGGCGGCCTTGCCGGCCTGCAGGTCGGCCGCCTGGGCGCCGGTGGCCGTCAGTCCGAGGCCCAGCAGGGCAATCCACAATGTACGCATGATGGTCTTCCCCCGGATCACTTGAGACTGGAATAGTAGGCCGCGACGTCGGCCATGTCCTGCTCGGACAGGGACCGCGCGATGGCGTCCATGGTCGGGAAGGAACGCGCGCCGCTGGCGTATTCCTTCAGCGCCGCGACGATGTAGGGCGCGTTCTGACCGGCGATCATGGGGACGTGGTACAACTCGGGATAGGCCGCCTTGTAGCCCGGGATGCCATGGCAGCCGATGCACATGGACACCTTCTGGGCGCCGGCCTGGACGTTGCCCTGGACAGCGGGGGGATCGGCCGCCAGGGCCGGTCCGGCCAGCAGACAGGACGCCGCCACCACGACGGCGCCCAAACCACGATCAAGCATTGCTCGCGACTTCATATGGCCTCTTGTCTCTCTGATTCATATTGTGTCGGCATCGGCCAGCCTCCTGCCGGGCCGATGAGGCATGTCGATTGTACGATAATTGTTTCGATACAGTCAGACATCGAACTTTCAAACCCATAATATCCGGCTCCCGGACCCACGCGCCCATCTTCCGCACCCCATGACCCGCACGACCGCCTCCGCCCCGCGCGACCGTTTCGACGGTACCGACCGCTATGTCGCCACCGAATCCCTGAAGACCGCCGTCAACGCCGCCCTGGCGCTGCAACGTCCGCTGCTGGTCAAGGGCGAGCCGGGCACCGGCAAGACCCTGCTGGCCGAGGAAGTCGCCCGCGCCCTGGGCCGGCCCTTGCTGCAATGGCACATCAAGTCCACGACCAAGGCGCAGCAGGGCCTGTACGAATACGATGCCGTCTCGCGCCTGCGCGATTCCCAGCTGGGCGAGGCCGCCGTGCACGACATCCGCAACTACATCGTGCGGGGCGTGCTGTGGCAGGCCTTCGAATCGGAACAGCCCTGCGTGGTGCTGATCGACGAGATCGACAAGGCCGACATCGAATTCCCCAACGACCTGCTGCGCGAGCTGGACCGGATGGAATTCCACGTCTACGAGACCCGCCAGACCATCCAGGCGCGCCACAAGCCCCTGATCATCATCACCTCGAACAACGAAAAGGACCTGCCCGACGCGTTCCTGCGGCGCTGTTTCTTCCACTACATCGATTTCCCCGACCGCGAAACGCTGAGCGACATCGTCGCCGTCCATTTCCCGGACCTGCGCGCCGACGTCCTGGGCGCGGCCCTGGACGCGTTCTTCCGCCTGCGCGAAGTCCCGGGGTTGAAGAAACGCCCCTCCACCTCCGAGTTCCTGGACTGGCTGCATCTGCTGCTGGCCGAATCCGTGCCGCCCGACAGCCTGGCGCGCGGCGACGTCCCGCCGCTGGCCGGCGCCCTGCTGAAGAACGAACAGGACCTGAACCTGCTGCGGCGGCTGGCCGCCCTGACGCAGCGCGGCGGGCGCTGAGCGCCGCCGCGCCGATCAGGCCACGAAACGCCCTTTCCAATCCCCCACCACCGGACCGACCCATGAGCACCCCCGGCTTCAAGCAAGCACCCCGTCCCGTCACCCTGGAAGGCCACGGCATGCGCCTGGTCCCGCTGTCCACCGACCACGCCGACGGCCTGCGCGCCGCCGCCGCCGACGGCGAACTCTGGAATCTGCGCGTCACCTCGGTGCCGGAACCCGGCCAGACCGAGGCCTACATCGCCCAGGCCCTGAAAGGCCGGGACGACGGCCACATGCTGCCCTTCGCCGTCACCGACGCCGCCAGCGGCGCCGTCCTGGGCTCCACGCGCTACCACGACATCGTGCCGGCGATCGCCCGGCTGGAGATCGGCTACACCTGGTACGCCCGGTCGCGCCAGCGCACCCACGTCAACACGGCCTGCAAGCTGCTGCTGCTCGAACACGCCTTCGACGTCCTGGGCGCAGCCGTCGTCGGCTGGCGCACCGACAACTACAACCACGCCTCCCAGCGCGCCATCGAACGCCTGGGCGCCCGGCGCGACGGCGTGATCCGCCATCACGCGCCGCGCCGCGACGGCACCGTGCGCGACACGGTCATGTACAGCCTGCTGGCCGGCGAATGGCCCGAAGTCCGCGCCCACCTGCTCTACCAGCTGCGGCGCCCCCGCGCCTGAAGTCCCGCGCCCCGCCCCATGCTGACCGACTTCTTCACCCAGCTGCGCGCCGCCGGCATCCCGGTCTCCATCCGGGAATACCTGAGCCTGCTGGAACTGCTGAGCAGTCCCGCCGCGCCCGTCAGCACGGAGGAGTTCTACCACCTGGCGCGCCTGGCGCTGGTCAAGGACGAGACCCGCTATGACCGCTACGACCGGGTCTTCGCCGCCTTCATCGGCCAGCTCCAGGCCCGCGCGGGCGGCCCGGACATCCCGTCGGACTGGCTCGTCCAGACCTTCCGCAAGCAGCTCAGCGACGAGGAAAAGGCGGCCCTGGAAAAGCACGGCTGGGACCGGCTGATGGAAATGTTCCGCGAACGCCTGGCCGAACAGAAGGCACGCCACGCGGGCGGCAGCAAGTGGATCGGCACCGGGGGCTCATCGCCCTTCGGCCACGGCGGTTATCACCCCGAAGGCATCCGCGTCGGCGGTCCGTCGGCCGGCAACCGCACCGCCGTCAAGGTCTGGGAACGGCGCGACTACCGCGACTACGACGACCAGCAGACCCTGGGCACGCGCAACTTCAAGATGGCGCTGCGGCGCCTGCGGCGCTTCGCCCGCCAGGGCGCGGCGCTGGAACTGGACATGCCCGGCACCATCCGCGGCACCGCCGAGCAGGCCGGGATGCTGGACCT
>CBFGXR010000034.1:0-11190 GCA_965652675.1 uncultured Castellaniella sp. | reverse complement strand
CGGCCCGCGCCCGCGAATGGTTCGACAAGCAGAACCTGGACATGCTGATCGGCGGCACCAATTCCTCCACCGCGCTGGCCATGGCCGCCGTCGCGGCCGAAAAGAAGAAACCCTTCCTGGTGGTGGGGGCCGGTTCCTCGGCGCTGACCAACGCGCAATGCACGCCCTATACCGTCCACTACGCGTACAACACCATCGCGCTGGCCAACGGCACGGGCTCGGCCGTGGTGCGTGAAGGCGGCAAGTCCTGGTTCTACCTGACGGCCGACTACGCCTTCGGCCACTCCCTGGAACAGGACACGATGAAGGTCGTGGAAAAATCCGGCGGCAAGAACCTGGGCGCCGTGCGCGCGCCGCTGGCCACCACGGACTTCTCCTCCTTCCTGCTGCAGGCGCAAAGCTCCGGCGCCCAGGTCCTGGGCCTGGCCAACGCGGGCGGCGATTTCATCAATTCCGTCAAGGCCGCCAAGGAATTCGGCATCACCAACACCATGAAGCTGGCGGGTCTGCTGGTGTTCATCAACGACGTCCACGCCCTGGGCCTGGACAACACCGCCGGCCTGTACCTGACGACCGCCTGGTACTGGAACCAGGACGACGCCTCGCGCGCCTGGTCCAAGAAATTCTTCGACCAGCACAAGCGCGCGCCGTCCTTCCTGCAGGCGGGCGACTATTCCGCCGCCAAGACCTACCTGGAAGCCGTCAAGGCCATCGGCACGGACGACGGCGACGCCGTCATGAAGCAGCTCAAGAGCATCAAGGTCAACGACATGTTCATCAAGAACGGCTACGTCCGCAAGGACGGCCTGATGATGCACGACATGTACCTGGCCCAGGTGAAGAAGCCCGACCAGTCCAAGACGCCCTGGGACTACTACAACATCGTGCGCACCCTGCCGGCCGAATCGGTCTACGGCGCGGAATCGACCTCCACCTGCGCCCTCAAGTAAGCGGCGCATGACCTCCGGGTCCCCGCCTCCGGGCGGGGACCCGCGATCCGCGATCCTCTTTCCGCCCGCTTCCGCCGCAGCCCTATGACACAACTTTTCGGTGTACCCATCCAGGCCCTGCTCGGCCAGCTCCTGCTGGGCCTGGTCAACGGCTCGTTCTACGCCGTAAATGAGCATATGCGCTTTCCTTCTGTCAGACGCCCAGCAGGCTGTCGAGGGTGGACTGCTTTTCCTGGAGCTGGCTGGCGGGGAACTGTTCGACGATCTGGCCGTGTTCCATGACGTAGAAATGGTCGGCCAGGGGCGCGGCGAAGCGGAAGTTCTGTTCGACCATGACGATGGTGTAGCCCTTGGCCTTGAGGGTGCGGATCATGCGGTCGAGCGCCTGCACGATGACCGGGGCCAGGCCTTCGGAGATTTCGTCGAGCAGCAGCAGATTGGCGCCGGTGCGCAGGATGCGGGCGACGGCCAGCATCTGCTGTTCGCCCCCGGACAGGCGGGTGCCCGGCGAGTGGCGGCGTTCGAGCAGATTGGGAAACATGTCGTAGATTTCGGCCAGCGACATGCCCCCGCCCAGGGTGTCGCCCACGGTGGGCGGCAGCAGCAGGTTTTCTTCGCAGGACAGCGAGGCGAAGATGCCGCGTTCTTCCGGGCAGTAGCCGATGCCCAGGTGCGCGATGCGGTAGGTGGGCAGGTGGATCGATTCGGTGCCCTGGATGCGGATCGAGCCGGCGCGCCGGCTGGTCAGGCCCAGCAGCGCGCGCAGCGTGGTGGTGCGCCCGGCGCCGTTGCGCCCCAGCAGGGTGACGACCTGGCCGGGCTCGACGCGCATGTTCACGCCGTGCAGCACGTGCGATTCGCCGTACCAGGCGTGCAGATCGGAGATTTCGAGTGCCAGGCTCATGCGTGGGCCCCTTCGAGTTCGCCCTGGGTGGTGCCCATGTAGGCTTCCATCACGGCGGGGTTGTTCGAGACGGCGGCGTAGTCGCCTTCGGCCAGCACGGCGCCGCGCGCCAGCACGGTGATGCGGTCGGCGATGGAGGAGACGACCTTCATGTTGTGTTCGACCATGAGGATGGTGCGCCCGGCGCTGACCTGCTTGATCAGGCGGGTGACGCGGTCGACGTCCTCGTGGCCCATGCCCTGAGTGGGCTCGTCGAGCAGCATCAGGCTGGGTTCCATGGCCAGGGTGGTGGCGATTTCCAGGGCGCGCTTGCGGCCGTAGGGCAGGTTCACGGTCATCTGGGGGGCGAAGTCGGCCAGGTCGACCTCGGCGAGCAGTTCCATGGCCCGGGCGTCGAGGTGGTTCAGGCTGGACTGGCCGCGCCAGAAGTGAAAGGAGGTGCCGGTGGCGCGCTGCAGGGCGATGCGCACGTTGTCGAGCACGGTGAGCTGGGGGAAGACGGCCGAGATCTGGAAGGACCGGATGATGCCCTTGCGGGCGATTTCGGCCGGCTTGTCGCCGGTGATTTCCTTGCCGTCGAAGAAGATCTGGCCCTGGCTGGGGGTCAGGAATTTGGTGAGCAGGTTGAAGCAGGTGGTCTTGCCCGCGCCGTTGGGGCCGATCAGCGCGTGGATGTGGCCGCGCTGGATCTTCAGGTCCACGTTGTCCACGGCCGTGAAGCCGAGAAAGGTCTTGGATAGCTGGCGGGTTTCGAGAATGGTGGTGGGTTCTGTGCCCATGATGCCCTGTGTCCCATGTCGCAGTGCGGCGCCCAATGGCGGAATGCTTCAAGTATGGAGCGGTCCGGGACGAGGCTCCATAGGGGTTTTACAGAGTTGCCGGCAAAAAGTTTGAATGTTGCGTTGCGGCATTGCCGGCCGGAGGCAGGCGCCGCGCAGCTCAGGCCGCGTCGAGCCGGGTCTTGTCCGGGTAGTCGCACAGGTCGGCGATCGGGCATTGCGGGCACTTCGGCTTGCGGGCCACGCAGACGTAGCGGCCGTGCAGGATCAGCCAGTGGTGGGCGTCCAGCAGGTATTCCTTCGGCACCCGGCGCAGCAGCGCCTGCTCCACGGCCAGCACGGTCTTGCCCGGGGCGATGCCGGTCCGGTTGGAGACGCGGAAGATGTGCGTGTCCACGGCCATGGTGAGTTGGCGGAAGGCCGTGTTCAGCACCACGTTGGCGGTCTTGCGGCCGACGCCGGGCAGGGCTTCCAGGTCTTCGCGGCGGTCGGGGACCTGGCCGCCGTGCCGTTCCAGCAGCAGTTCGCAGGTGCGGATGACGTTGCGCGCCTTGGTCTTGTACAGACCGATGGTGCGGATCGCCTCGGTCAGCCCCGTTTCGCCCAGCGCCAGCAGGCCTTCGGGCGTGCCGTGATCGGGAAAGAAGCCGCGGGTGGCCAGGTTCACGGAACGGTCGGTCGCCTGGGCCGAGAGCATGACGGCGACCAGCAGCTGGAAGACGCTGCCGTATTCCAGCTCGGTCCTGGGGTGGGGGGTGGCTTCGCGCAGGCGGCGGAAGCATTCTTCGATGGCGGCGCGTTTCATGGGCGTCGGGCGCGCGCCCGGGCCAGGGCCTGGGCGATGCGATCCTGTTTGTCGTGAGGGTCGGGGGCGGCCAGGACGGGCTTGTTGGCCAGGGTGCGCGCGGCGGGGCCGGCGGCCTCGTCGTGGCGTGCCCGCAGCCGCTCGTTGCGCGCCTGGTAGCGCTGGCGGGCGGCGGTGGCGTCTTCGTGCGTCCAGTCGCGGCCGGTGGGCACCATGATGATGCAGTCCACCGGACAGGGCGCCACGCAGCGTTCGCAGCCGGTGCAGTCGGCCTCGATGACGGTGTGCATGCACTGGTTGGCCCCGAGGATGGCATCGACCGGACAGGCCTGGATGCACAGGGTGCAGCCGATGCAGTGGGCTTCGTCGATGAGCGCCACCCGGAAAGGCTGGTGCGTGCCGCAGGCCGGGTCCAGGGCGCTCGCCGGGCGGTCCAGCGCGCGCGACAGGGCCTCGATGACGCGCGGCCCGCCGGGCGGGCAGCGGTTGAGGTCGGCCAGGCCCCCGGCCATGGCCTGGGCGTAGGGGCGACAGCCGTCATAGCCGCATTGCGTGCATTGGGTCTGCGGCAGCAGGGCGTCGAGGGTGTCGGTCAGTGTGGGCACGGCAGTGGAAATGCACGGGGGACGGTTGCAAACCGTCCCCCGGAAACGGGCTTGCATTCAACCAGATCACGTCGTTGGTTCCCCTCGCCGTGCAAGAGCACTGTCTTCGGCTTCCCGCCTCGTGCTCCGGCTGAATGCAGGCCCGTTAAGCATGAGCGCGGATAAAAGAAGAAATTTTAGGACAGATCTGCTGGCGCCAGCGGCGTCCGGAGAAAATGCCGTAGTGGCCGCAGTCGGCCGCGGTGTGGAGTTCGCGCATGGACGGGGACAGGTTGGCGCACAGGCCATGCGCCGCGTGCGTCTGGCCCTGGCCGGAGATGTCGTCCAGTTCGCCTTCGATGGTCAGCAGGGCGGTCTTGCGGATGGCGGCGGGATCGACCCGTTCGCCGTCGACCGACCAGGTGCCGCGCGGCAGGCGGAATTCCTGGAAGACGATGCGGATGGTGTCCAGGTAGAAGCGGGCCGGCATGTCCAGCACGGCGTTGTATTCGTCGTAGAAGCGGCGGTGGGCCTCGGCGTCGCTGTCGTCGCCGCGCAGCAGGTGCAGGTAGAACTCGTAGTGGGATTTCAGGTGCCGGTCCGGGTTCATGGCGACGAAGCCGGCGTGCTGCAGGAATCCGGGGTAGACCAGCCGGCCGGCGCCCGGATAGCGGGACGGCACCCGGTGGATCACGGTGTCCTCGAACCATTCGTAGGGCTTGGTCGTGGCCAGGCGGTTGACCTGGGTGGGCGATTTGCGCGTGTCGATGGGGCCGCCCATCATGACCATGCTGCGCGGCTGACAGGGATCGTCGGCGGCGGCCATCAGGGAAATCGCGGCCAGCACCGGCACCGTGGGCTGGCAGACCGAGATCACGTGCGTGTCGGGGCCCAGGTGGCGCAGGAAGGTCTGGACATAGCGGACGTAGTCGTCCAGGCCGAAGGTGCCGGCGGCCGCGGGCACCATGCGGGCGTCGATCCAGTCGGTGACGTAGACCTCGTGGTTGGGCAGCAGGGCGCGCACCGTGTCGCGCAGCAGGGTGGCGTGGTGTCCGGACAGGGGCGCCACCAGCAGCACGCGCGGATCGTGGCGGCGGGTGTCGCGGCGGAAATGCACCAGCCGGCAGAAGGGCTGGGCCAGGGCGATGTCCTCGCGCACGGCGACCTCGCGGCCGCCGATCTGGGTGACGGGCAGGTTCCAGGCGGGTTTTTCGTAGTCCTTGCCCACGCGGTGGGCCAGCTCGTAGGCGGCGGCGAACTGCCGCGACAGCGGGGTGTAGGCCAGCGGGCTGTAGGGGTTGGAAAACAGGTGTGAACCGGTTTCAGTGAAAGCGGTGAAAGGGGCAAGAAGCGAGCGTTGGAGCTCGTGCAGATCGTACAGCATGGGTATGCGTTCCCGTCGTTCTGGTCCGGCGCGGGTCGCGCGCCGACGTATCGGTCATCCGGACTTAAAGTACCGGTAATCGTGACAGGGCGCTACCGGAATTTCCCGTATACGAACCATATATGGCCCGAATGTGGGGTTTTGCAGACGGATCGGCGCGCGGCCCCGGGAGGGCACGCGCCGTGGGTCAGGGGCGTTCCAGGTATTTCAGCTTGTCGGCGACGCCGTTCCAGTCGTCGGCGCCGTCCAGCGGGCTGACGGAACGGTTGATGGGCCTGAAGGAGGGCGACAGTTCGGCGTTCAGCGGAATGTAGTCGACCTGGTCCTGGGGGACGTCTTCTTCGGCGAAGATGGCGTTGGCGGGGCATTCGGGCACACAGACGGCGCAATCGATGCATTCTTCGGGGTCGATCACCAGGAAATTCGGCCCCTCGCGGAAACAGTCCACGGGACAGACATCGACACAGTCGGTGTACTTGCACTTGATACAGTTTTCGGTGACGACGTGGGTCATGAGGGTGCTCCGGGCTTGCAGACGACGGCCTTGAAAGGGGCCTATCGGGATTTTACCGAATTTGTCAGGGAGAACCCGGAGTGCCCTCGCAGGAGGTAGGGGCGGTGCCCTACAGCAGCAAAGCGGCCAGGGTGCCGCCCAGTTCCTCGCCGCGCGCCAGCCAGTCGTCCGGCACGGTCTTGGGCGCCAGGATGGCCTCGGGCGTCTGGGCCCGCATGGGCACGATCAGGGTCGGGGCGACGGCCTTCAGGCGCCAGCCGGTGCAGATGCGCTCGAGCTGCCGGCGGGCGCCCTCGCCGTCGGAACCGGCCGTGATGACGGCGCCGTAGGGCCGGCCGTTGATCCGGTCCAGCACCTGGTAGTAGGTGCGGTCCAGGCATTCCTTCATGGCGCCGCTGAGCGACGCCAGGTTTTCCGGCGCGGCGAACAGGTAGCCGTCGGCGGCGAGCAGGTTTTCGGTCCGCACGGTGTCGGCGGGGCGGACCTGCAGGTCGAAGCGGTCGCCCGCCCCGAGTTCTTCGGCCACGGCCTGCGCGCCGGCGGCCGCCGCCCGGGCCATCTGCAGGGCGGCGCCGGTGCGGGAATGCCAGATGATCAGCAGTTGGGTCGTCATGGGGTTCATGCCTGTTCGTGCCTGCGGGGCCGGACGCTCTCAAGTAGTATAGAGGCTCCAAGTCCGAAGGCCCGAGAGCGGCCTGTTTCCCCTGGTCCGGCGTCATGAGCATTTCCCCGCAGCCCGCTTCCGCAGATCCTTTCGGCCCCGAGTGGTTCCAGGCCGCCCGCGGCGGGCTGGCCGATGCCGACGCGGCGATCCTGCGCCAGGCGGCCGACTGGGTCCGCGAACCCCTGCGCGGCGCGCGGGCCAGCACGGGCGAGGCCCTGGACGCGCACGCCGCCGCCGTGGTCCTGATCCTGCGGGATCTGGATTCGGACGCGGCCACCCGCGCGGCGGCCCTGCTGGCCGTACAGCCGGTGCCCGCGGGCGAACTGTCGCGCGCCGATCCGCTGCGCAAGGTCTTCGGCGCCGAGATCACCACCCTGGTCCAGGGCGTGCGCGCCCTGTTGCGCCTGGGCGCCGTCGCGGGCCGGGCCGGCGATGTGTCCGGCACCGACCAGAAGGAAATGCAGCGCAAGATGCTGCTGGCCATGGCGGCGGACCTGCGCATCGTGCTGATGCGGCTGGCTTCCCGCCTGCAGTCGCTGCGCTGGCACGCCGCCAGCCGCACGCCCTGCCCGCCGGAATTCGCGCGGGAAACCATGGCGCTGTACACGCCGCTGGCCAACCGCCTGGGGATCTGGCAGCTGAAATGGGAAATGGAGGACCTGTCCTTCCGCTTCCTGCAGCCGGACACCTACAAGACCATCGCCCGCCAGCTGGAGGAAAAGCGCGCCGAGCGCGAGACCTTCATCGAGGACGTGATGGCGCGCCTGCGCGCGGCGCTGGCCGAGGCCGGCATCCGCGCCGAGCTCAGCGGCCGGCCCAAGCACATCTACAGCATCTGGAACAAGATGCGCGTCAAGCACCTGGAATTCCGCCAGCTGTTCGACCTGCGCGCCCTGCGGGTGATCGTCGATGACGAGCGGGCCTGCTACGCCGCGCTGGCCCTGGTGCATGCGCTGTGGACGCCGGTGCCCGAGGAATTCGATGACTACATCGCCCGCCCCAAGCCCAACGGCTACCGTTCCCTGCACACCGTGGTGGCCGACGCCGAGGGCCGGGCCTTCGAGGTCCAGATCCGCACCCGCGAGATGCATCATTTCGCCGAATACGGGATGGCGGCCCACTGGCGCTACAAGGAAGCCGGCGCCCGGGGCGGCCAGGTGTCGGCCGCCGGGGAATACGACCAGAAGATCGCCTGGATGCGCCAGTTGCTGTCCTGGAAGGACGAAGGCGGGGAGGCCCCCGCGCCCGAGGCGCGGCCGCAGGACGCGCGCATCTACGTGATGACGCCCCAGGCGCGCGTGCTGGAACTGCCGGCGGGCTCCACGCCGGTGGACTTCGCCTATCTGCTGCACACCGACCTGGGCCATCGCTGCCGGGGCGCCCGGGTCGACGGCCAGATCGTGCCCCTGTCCACGCCCCTGCGCACGGGCCAGACGGTGGAAATCACCGCCGCCAAGTCCGGCGGCCCTTCGCGCGACTGGCTCAATCCCCAGCTGGGCTACCTGGCCAGCCCGCGCGCGCGCGCCAAGGTCCGGGCCTGGTTCAACGCGGTCGAACTGCAGCAGCGCATCGCCCAGGGCCAGACCCTGGTCGAAAAGGAACTGCAGCGCCTGGGGCGCACCGCCGTCAACCAGGAACACCTGGCCCAGCAGCTGGGCTTCGCCCGCGCCGACGATCTGTACGTCGCGGCGGCCAAGGAAGAATTCAGCCTGCGGCAGATCGATCACGTCCTGCGCGAGCCCGAACCGGCCCGCGAGCAGCCCGACGAGGCCCGCGTCTACGCCAGCGACGCCGGCAGCGTCGCCCGCACGGGCAAGAGCGGGGTGCTGGTGGTGGGGGTCGATTCCCTGATGACGCAGCTGGCGCGCTGCTGCCGGCCGGTGCCGCCCGACGCCATCGAGGGTTTCGTCACGCGCGGCCGGGGGGTGTCCATCCACCGCAGCGACTGCCCGTCCTGGGCGGCCCTGGTCCAGCGCCACCCGGAACGCTGCATCGAGGTCGCCTGGGGCCAGACCGGCCAGGCCGTCTATCCCGTGGACCTGAGCATCCATGCCCAGGACCGGCCCAACCTGCTGCGCGACCTGTCCGAAGTCTTCGCGCGTCTGCGGCTGCGGGTGGTGCGCGTCACGACCCACAGCCGCCGTTCGCTGGCGCACATGGTGTTCACCGTCGAGGTCCGCGACGGCGAGCAGATCCGCCAGGCCCTGGCCGCCGTCAACGAACTGCCCGGGGTCCAGGCGGGACGGCAGTGACGCTCAGGCTGTGATCTTAGACTGCTAAAATGCCCGTTTGGTCCGTGCGCCCGCCTGCAGCACCCGGCGGCGCCCTTGTGATGCGAGACTGCACTTGAAACCCTATCACCTGCCGGATGCCCAGGGGCATTTCGGGAAGTTTGGCGGTTCGTTCGTCGCCGAAACGCTCGTGCACGCCCTGGATGCGCTGCGCGAGGCCTATGCGCGCTATCGCGACGACCCCGAATTCCAGCGCGAATTCGCCTACGAACTGGAACACTTCGTCGGCCGGCCCAGCCCGGTCTACCACGCTCGGCGCTGGTCCGAGCAACTGGGCGGCGCGCAGATCTGGTTCAAGCGCGAAGACCTGAACCACACCGGCGCCCACAAGGTCAACAACTGCATCGGCCAGGCCCTGCTCGCCCGGCGCATGGGCAAGCCGCGCGTGATCGCCGAGACCGGAGCGGGCCAGCACGGGGTGGCCACGGCCACCGTGGCGGCGCGCTACGGCATGGAATGCGTGGTCTACATGGGCAGCGAGGACGTGCGCCGCCAGGCGTCCAACGTCTACCGCATGAAGCTGCTGGGCGCCCGGGTGGTGCCCGTCGAGTCCGGTTCGCGCACCCTGAAGGACGCCCTGAACGAGGCCATGCGCGACTGGGTCACCAACGTGGAAGACACCTTCTACATCATCGGCACCGTGGCCGGCCCCGACCCCTACCCGCGGATGGTGCGCGACTTCCAGACCATCATCGGCCAGGAATGCCGTGTGCAGATGCCGCGCGACGCGGGCCGCCAGCCGGATTACGTGATCGCCGCCGTGGGCGGCGGGTCCAACGCCATCGGCATCTTCCATCCCTACATCGAGGACGAATCCGTCCAGTTGATCGGCGTCGAAGCCGCCGGCGAGGGCCTGGACACGGGCCGCCACGCGGCGTCGCTGAACCGGGGCGTGGTCGGGGTGCTGCACGGCAACCGCACCTACCTGCTGCAGGACGCGCACGGCCAGATCACGGAAACCCATTCCGTCTCCGCCGGCCTGGACTATCCCGGCGTCGGGCCGGAACACGCCTGGCTGCATGACAGCGGGCGCGCGCAGTACGTCGGCATCACCGACCAGGAAGCCCTGGTCGCCTTCCACGACTGCTGCCGCATCGAAGGCATCATGCCCGCCCTGGAATCCTCGCACGCCATCGCCCAGGCGGTGAAGCTCGCCCCGACCCTGTCGCGCGACCGGATCATCCTGGTCAATCTGTCCGGCCGGGGCGACAAGGACATGCACACCGTGGCCGAATACAGCGGCATCACGCTCTGAGGCCCAGGAATGACCAAGACTTCTTCGAATGCCCGCCTGGCGGCCCGCTTTGCCTCCCTGGGGGGCCGGGCGGTCCTGATTCCCTACGTGGCGGCGGGCGACCCCCTGGTGGCGTCCACCCCCGCGCTGATGCACGCCCTGGCGGCGGCCGGCGCCGACGTGATCGAACTGGGCGTGCCGTTCTCCGATCCCATGGCCGACGGCCCGGTGATCCAGCAGGCCGGTGAACGCGCCATCGCCGCGGGCGTCAGCCTGGACGCCGTGCTGGGTATCGTCGCCGAATTCCGCCGCCAGGACGCCGACACGCCGGTCGTCCTGATGGGCTACGCCAATCCCGTCGAATGCATGGGCCAGGAAGCCTTCGCGCGCCGCGCCGCCGAGGCGGGCGTGGACGGCGTGCTGACCGTGGACTACACCCCCGAGGAATCCGTCGGCTTCGCCGACCTGCTGGGGCGGGCGGGGCTGGATCCCATCTATCTGCTGGCGCCGACGTCGGTCGAATCGCGCATCCGCGACGTCGCCCGGCTGGCCCGGGGCTACGTCTATTACGTCTCGCTCAAGGGCGTGACCGGCGCCGGCCATCTGGACACCGACGACGTGGCACATCATCTGGCGGTCATCCGCCGCCACGTGGACATCCCCGTGGGCGTGGGCTTCGGCATCCGCGACGCCGACAGCGCCGCGCGCGTGGCGCGGCACGCCGACGCCGTGGTGATCGGCAGCAAACTCATACAGATCATCGAGGAAGCGTCTCTGCGCGACGGCCCCCAGGCCGCCATCGGCGCGGCGGCCCAGTGGCTGGCTCAGGTGCGCCAGGCCATCGAACCCATCAGAAAAGAAGGTTGACCATGAGCTGGTTTGAAAAGATCCTCCCCCCGCGCATCAACCGCAGCGGCGACTCGGCCTCCAAGCGCGTGCCCGAGGGCCTGTGGGTCAAATGCCCGTCCTGCGAATCGGTCCTGTACAAGGAAGACCTGCAGGCGACGCTGAACGTCTGCCCCAAGTGCAGCCATCACATGCGCATCGGCGCCCGGGCGCGCATCGACGCGCTGCTGGACCC
>CBFGXR010000033.1:0-11407 GCA_965652675.1 uncultured Castellaniella sp. | reverse complement strand
TGCCCGCCCTCGCCGGGCTTGGCGCCCTGCGCCATCTTGATCTGGATCTGATCGGCGCTGCACAGGTATTCGGCGGTGACGCCGAAGCGTCCCGAGGCCACCTGCTTGATGCGCGAACGCAGCGAGTCCCCGGCCGCCAGCGGCACGTCGGCGGCGATGCGGTCCGCCCCCAGGACGGAGGCCAGGCTGTCGCCCTTGCGCACCGTCGGCTTGCCGGCGCGCAGTTCGGCGCGGTAGCGCAGCGCGTCCTCGCCGCCCTCGCCGGTGTTGGACTTGCCGCCGATGCGGTTCATGGCCACGGCCAGGGTCGCGTGCGCCTCGGTGGAAATCGAGCCCAGCGACATGGCGCCGGTGGCGAAGCGCTTGACGATTTCCTTGGCGGGTTCGACTTCCGACAGCGGGATCGCCTTGGCCGGATCGACGCGGAACTCGAACAGCCCGCGCAGCGTCATGTGGCGGCGCGACTGGTCGTTGATGAGCTGGGCGTATTCCTTGAAGGTCGAGTAATTGTTGGCGCGCGTGGCGTGCTGCAGCTTGGCGATCGAATCCGGCGTCCACAGGTGCTGTTCGCCGCGGATGCGGAAAGCGTAGTCGCCGCCCTCGTCCAGCGCGTTGGCCAGCACCGGATCCGCGCTGAAGGCCGCCTGGTGGGTGCGCAGGGCTTCCTCGGCCACCTGGAAGATGTCGATGCCCTCGATGTTGCTGGGCGTGCCGGTGAAGTATTTCTTCACCAGGCTGTCGTGCAGGCCCACCGCCTCGAAGATCTGCGCGCCGGTGTAGGACATGTAGGTCGAGATGCCCATCTTGGACATGACCTTCTTCAGTCCCTTGCCGATCGCCTTGATGTAGTTTTCGCAGGCCTTGGCGGCGTCCGTCAGCGCCGCCGGGGCGCCGGGTTCGGCATGGGGACCCACGCCCGCGGCCAGGGATTCCAGCGCCAGCCAGGGGTGCACGGCCTCGGCGCCGTAGCCGCCCAGCAGCGCGAAATGGTGCGTCTCGCGCGCCGAGCCGGTTTCCACGATCAGGCCGGTGCGGGTGCGCAGGCCGGCGCGGATCAGGTGCTGGTGGATGGCCGACGTGGCCAGCAGCGCGGGGATCGCGACGTGCTCGGCGTCCACGCGGCGGTCGCTGATCAGCAGGATGTTGTCGCCGCTCAGCACCGCGTCGGCGGCGGTCGCGCACAGGGACGCCAGGCAGGCCTCGATGCCTTCGCGACCCCAGGCCACCGGGTAGGTGATGTCCAGCTCGCAGCAGCGGAACTTGTCGTTGGTCTGGCGGCTGATGTGGCGCAGCTGCGCCATCGCGGCCCGGTCCAGCACCGGCTGGCTGATCTCCAGGCGCAGCGGCGGATTGACGTTGTTGATGTCCAGCAGGTTGGGCTTGGGTCCGATGAAGGACACCAGCGACATGACCATCTGCTCGCGGATCGGATCGATCGGCGGGTTGGTCACCTGGGCGAACATCTGGCGGAAATAGTTGTAGAAGGGTTTGGGCCGGTCCGACAGCACGGTCAACGGCGCGTCGTTGCCCATCGAGCCGATGGCTTCCTCGCCGTTCTTCGCCATCGGTTCGAGGATGAACTTGAAGTCTTCCTGGGTCCAGCCGAAGGCCTGCTGGCGGTCCAGCAGGCTGGCGGACGGCTCGGGCAGGTCTTCCGCCTTGAGGGTGGGCAGATCGTCCAGCTTCAGGCGCAGGCGCTCGATCCACTGCGGATAGGGGTGCGCGTTGGCCAGCTGGGACTTGATTTCCTCGTCCTCGATGATGCGGCCCTGCTGCAGGTCGATCAGCAGCATGCGGCCGGGCTGCAGGCGCCATTTCTTGACGATGCGGTGTTCGGGGATCGGCAGCGTGCCGGCCTCGGACGCCAGGATCACCAGGTTGTCGTCGGTGATCAGGTAGCGCGCCGGGCGCAGGCCGTTGCGGTCCAGCGTGGCGCCGATCTGGCGGCCGTCGGTGAAGGCCACGGCGGCCGGGCCGTCCCAGGGCTCCATCAGGGCGGCGTGGTATTCGTAGAAGGCGCGCCGCGACTCGTCCATGTCGGCGTGCTGCTCCCAGGCCTCCGGGATCATGATCATCATGGCGTGGGCCAGCGAATAGCCCGACATGACCAGCAGTTCCAGACAGTTGTCGAAGGTGGCGGTGTCGGACTGGCCTTCGTAGACGATGGGGTAGAGCTTGGCCAGATCCTCGCCCAGCACGGCCGAACTCATCGCGCCTTCGCGGGCGCGCAGCCAGTTGAAGTTGCCCTTGACGGTGTTGATCTCGCCGTTGTGGGCGATCATGCGGTAGGGGTGCGCCAGCGGCCAGGCCGGGAAGGTATTGGTGGAGAATCGCTGGTGCACCAGGGCCAGGGCCGAGACGGCGCGGGTGTCGGCCAGGTCGCGGTAGTACAGGCCGACCTGATTGGCCAGCAGCAGGCCCTTGTAGACCACGGTGCGCACCGAGATCGAGGGCACGAAATATTCCTGGCCGTGCGCGAGCTGCATGCGCTGGATGGCGTGGCTGGCGGTCTTGCGGATGACGTAGAGCTTGCGCTCCAGGGCGTCGGGCACCATGATGTCGTGCCCGCGGCCGATGAAGAGCTGGCGGATGACGGGTTCGCAGGCGCGCACGGTGGGCGACATTTTCATGTCGCGGTCGATGGGCACGTCGCGCCACCCGAGAACCACCTGGCCTTCGTCGCGCACGGCGCGTTCCAGTTCGCGTTCACAGGCCAGGCGCGAGGCGGTTTCCTTGGGCAGGAACACCATGGCCACGCCATAGTCGTCCGGCTGCGGCAGGGTGACGCCCTGGGCGGCCATTTCCTCGCGGTACAGCTGGTCGGGGATCTGGATGAGGATGCCCGCGCCGTCGCCCATCAGTTCGTCGGCGCCGACGGCGCCCCGGTGGTCCAGGTTTTCCAGGATCTTCAGGGCCTGCTGGATGACGGAGTGGCTCTTGTGGCCCTTGATGTGGGCGACGAAGCCGACGCCGCAGGCGTCATGTTCTTGTTCGGGGCGGTAGAGACCCTGGGCGGCCGGCAGGCCGGGGGGACAGGAGACGGGGTGGGTCATGATGGGACTCGCGAGGCGGAATACGGGTGCCGTTCCGAACGGCAGAAGGTGGAAATTACAGCCCCAAGTCCCTGGTGACAATAGGATTTTTTGTTGATGCGTCCCTATTTATTATCACTATGGCATCAATGCCTATGATATAGGGACGTATCAAATCACATGAAATACAAGAATTATGATTGACAGCTGACTTTCAGCCGCAGGGGAAACTCCCTATGGAAGATCCTGGAAATTTTTTAGACGGATCGTCTCATCGCCGCCGCCGGGACGGCCGGGCACGCCGCCGCCGGAAGGCCGGAGACGAAGCAGGCCGGGTACAATCCATAGGAACACAGGCGTCCGCCCCTTTCACCGATGACCGACACCTCCCCCGATCCCCTGGTTGCCTTCGACGGCGTTTCGCTCGGCTACGGCGACTTCACCGTGCTGCGCGACATCGACCTGCGGGTCATGCCGGGCCAGGTCGTGGCCATGATGGGCGGCTCGGGCTCCGGCAAGACGACGCTGCTGCGGGCCGTGACCGGCCAGTTGCCGGCGCAGGCCGGGCGCATCCATGTATTCGGCCAGGACATGGCCCGCCTGAACGGCGAGCCGCTGCGCGCGGTGCGCCAGCGGATGGGCGTGCTGTTCCAGGGCGGAGCGCTGTTCACCGACCTGAACGTCTTCGAAAACGTGGCCTTCCCGCTGCGCGAGCACACCCGCATTTCCGAACAGCAGATCCTGGAACGGGTGCTGGACAAGCTCCAGGCGGTGGGCCTGCGGCATGCGGCGCACCTGCGGATCTCGGAAATTTCCGGCGGCATGGCGCGGCGCGTGGCCCTGGCGCGGGCGATCGTGCTGGAACCGGAACTCATCCTGTACGACGAACCCTTCGCCGGACTGGACCCGATTTCCCTGGGCATCACGGCGCAGCTGATCCGCACGATGACGGACCAGCTGGGCTGCGCGTCGATCCTGATCACGCACGACGTGGCGGAATCCTTCGCCATCGTGGACCAGGTCTACCTGATCGGCCAGGGCCGGCTGATGGCCCACGGCACACCGGCGGAACTGTCGGCCTCGCGGGACGACTACCTGCAGCAATTCCTGCAGGGCCGGCCCGACGGCCCCATCGGTTTCCACTACCCCCTGACGCCGGCCTTCGAACGCTGGCTGGCCGCCCGGAGGGCAGCATGAACTCGATCGCCCAACGCATCGCCGCGCTGGGGCACGGCTTCGTATCCATGATCACCGGCCTGGGCGCCTTCGCCCGCCTGTTCGCGGCCATCCTGGCCCGCAGCGGCGTGGTGCTGCGCCGGCCACGCCTGACGGCTCAGCAGGTCCACTTCATCGGCAACCATTCCCTGCTGATCATCGGGGTCTCGGGCCTGTTCGTGGGCTTCGTGCTGGGCCTGCAGGGCTATTACACGCTGAACCGCTACGGCTCCGAAGAGGCCCTGGGCCTGCTGGTGGCCCTGTCGCTGACGCGCGAACTGGGGCCGGTGGTGACGGCGCTGCTGTTCGCCGGGCGCGCCGGCACGTCGCTGACGGCGGAAATCGGCCTGATGAAGGCCGGCGAACAGCTCTCGGCCATGGAAGTCATGGCCGTGGATCCGATCCGCCGCGTCCTGGCGCCGCGTTTCTGGGGCGGCGTGATCGCCATGCCGGTCCTGGCGGCGGTGTTTTCCATGGTCGGCGTCCTGGGCGGCTGGTTCGTGGGCGTGGTGCTGATCGGCATCGACCCGGGGGCGTTCTGGTCGCAGATGCAGGGCGGCGTGGACGTGATCGACGACGTGCTCAACGGCGTGATCAAGAGCCTGGTCTTCGGCATCGTCGTGACCCTGATCGCCCTGCACCAGGGCTGGACGGCGCGCGCCACCCCCGAAGGCGTCTCGCGCGCCACCACCCGCACCGTGGTCAGCGGCGCCCTGGCGGTGCTGGGGCTGGACTTCCTGCTGACGGCCCTGATGTTCGCCCACTGACCCCCCTCACTTTTCGTCAACCGAAACCTGCGGAACGAATCCATGACACGCGAAAAAACCGATTTCTGGGTAGGCCTGTTCATCCTGCTGGGCCTGATCGCCCTGGTGTTCCTGGCGCTGCGCGCCGGCAACATGAGCTCCTTTTCCTTCGCGCCCACGTACCGGGTGCAGGCGTATTTCGACAACGTCGGCGGCCTGAAGGTCCGCGCGCCGGTGAAAAGCAGCGGCGTGGTGGTCGGGCGCGTGGCCGCCATCGGCTTCGACAACCAGCGCTTCCAGGCGACGGTCGCGCTGGACCTGGAACAGTCCTACGCGTTCCCGAAGGACTCCTCGGCCTCGATCCTGACCTCGGGCCTGCTGGGCGAACAATACGTCGGCCTGACCCCGGGCGGGGACGACAAGAACCTGGCGGACGGCGGCACGATCGAATTCACGCAGTCGGCCGTGGTGCTGGAAGACCTGATCAGCAAGTTCCTCTACAGCTCGGCCGAAAAGGAAGGCACGAAGGCGGGCCCGGACGCGGGGGGCGCCGCCGCGCCGGCCGCCGGCCATTGACCGGCCTCCCTTACAATGTGCGACACTTTCACGTTCACGTCGCCCGACACCGACCGCACGAGACACACGACATGACCCACACCGCCCCGACGCCGGCCGCGCCGCGTTCCCGACGCCTCACGGCCCGCACAGGACTGGCCCTGGCGGCCGCCGCCCTGATGGCCGGCTGCGCGCAGGTGCCGCACCCCTCGCCCAACGATCCCTGGGAATCCTACAACCGGGGCATGTACCGCTTCAACGACACGGTGGACCGCGCCGTGCTCAAGCCCATCGCCACAGGCTACGAGACCGTCACCCCGCGTCCGGTGCGCACCTGTATCCACAACGTTTTCAGCAATCTGGGCGACGTCTGGTCGGGCATCAACAGCCTGCTGCAGGGCCGCGGCCGCGACTTCGTGGACACCTTCGGCCGGGTGCTGTTCAACAGCACGGCCGGCCTGGGCGGCTGCATCGACATCGCCTCGATGCACGGGGCGCGCAAGATCCCCAACGATTTCGGCATGACGCTGGGGGTCTGGGGCTTCGGCCAGGGCCCGTACTTCGTCCTGCCCTTCCTGGGCCCCAGCACGGTGCGCGACGGGGTCGGCACGGCCGTCGCCCTGACGGTGCCCTCGTCACCGGCCTCCGCCGTCCTCGCCATCGACAACGTGCCGGTCCGCAATTCCATCCTGGGCCTGTACATCGTCGACACGCGCGCCAACCTGCTGGAAGCCGACCGGCTGGTGGACCAGATCGCGCTCGACAAGTACAGCTTCATCCGTGACGCCTACCTGCAGCGCCGCAAGGCCATGCTGGACAGCCGCCAGCAGGGCGGCCGCGCCTCGACCGCCGACGACCTGGATCGCGCGGCGCCGGCCGACTCGAACCTGCCGGTCTACGACGATCCGGACGCGACGCCCGCGAACTGAACCCGCCCGGGGTCGCGTCCGGCCCGGGCCTCGACCCGCCCGCCCCGCGCGGGCGGGCGCCACACGGAGACGACGATGAGTTTTCCTTCCTTCCTCCAGATCCTGCGCCGGGCGATCGGCCCGTGCCTGCTGGGCGCCGCCCTGGGCCTGTCCGCCGCGTCCGCCGGCGCGGCCGAACGCCCGGTCGATCCCAAGGCCGCGCCGAACGATTTCCTCGACGCCGTGGCCAACAACATGCTGGACGCGGTCAAGGCCGATCCGCAGGCGCTGCAGGGCGACCCGGCCCACATCGCGGACCTGGTGCGCCGCTACGCGATGCCGTACGTGGACATGAACAAGACGACGCGCCTGGCGGCGGGACGCTACTGGCGCCAGGCTTCGGCGGCCCAGCAGGACGCGCTGGTCCAGGCGTTCACGGGGACGCTGATCCGCACCTACAGCGGTGCGTTCACGAAGGTGACGTCGAGCACGACGATCACGCTGCTGCCGTTCCGGGGCGACCCCAAGGCGGACGACGCGGTGGTGCGCACGTCGATCTCGCAGCCGAACAGCCCGGCGATCGGGGTGGACTACCGGCTGGAACAGACGGACGCGGGCTGGAAGGTCTACGATCTGAACGTGGAAGGCATCTGGCTGATCCAGAACTACCGCAACCAGTTCGCCTCCGAGATCAACCGTAGCGGAATCGACGGGCTGGTCTCGGCCTTGAACGCGAAGAAGTAACGCGGCTCTCGATCCCCCCGCAGGCCGCAAACCCGGCCCCGGGAGTGGCATGGGAGGCAGGGCAACCGCGTGAGGCGCCGGCGGCTTCCGAAGGGAAGCCGGGGGCAGTCGGCGGGGGTGTCTGAGCCGCGCAGCGGCGAGTTCGCCCGCCGCCCGGCTGTACGAGGAAGGGCCGGGCAGTCCGACCGCAGGGAGGACCGCCGAACAGGGCGGCCCTGCCTCCCATGCCGCTTCCGGGGCCGCGCCAATCCGCCGGCGCCCCTCGCGGTTGCCCTGCCCTTCACGTCCACGCACGGGCTGCCTCTCCCGACCGCTTATAATGTCCGATGGCGCCCATTCAGAGGCGCATCGCCTGCCCATGCCTGCCCTCGACCTGCAAAACGTTTCCAAAATCTATGCCCCGCGCCAGCGATCCTGGCGCGACCGCCTGAGCGGCCGTCACGCATCCGCCGGATTCCAGGCCCTGCGCGACGTCGACCTGACGATCGAACACGGCGAATTCTTCGGCCTGCTGGGCCCCAACGGGGCGGGCAAGACCTCGCTGATCTCCATCCTGGCCGGACTGTCCCGCGCCACGCGGGGCAGCGCCCGGGTCTGTGGCCACGACGTGGTCGAAGACTTCCGTCGCGCCCGCCAGTCGCTGGGCGTCGTGCCCCAGGAAATCGTCTACGACCCCTTCTTCACCGTGCGCGAAACCCTGCGGCTGCAGTCCGGGTATTTCGGCCTGCGCAACAACGACGACTGGATCGACGAGATCCTGGACAACCTGGGACTGCTGGACAAGGCCGAGGCCAACATGCGCGAACTGTCGGGCGGCATGAAGCGCCGCGTGCTGGTGGCGCAGGCCCTGGTGCACCGCCCGCCCGTGATCATCCTGGACGAACCCACCGCCGGGGTCGACGTGGACCTGCGCCGCACGCTGTGGGACTTCATCACGCGCCTGAACCAGGCCGGGCACACGATCCTGCTGACCACCCACTACCTGGAAGAAGCCGAATCCCTGTGCGGCCGCGTGGCGATGCTGAAATCCGGCCAGGTCGTGGCGCTGGACACCACCCAGGCGCTGATGGCGCGGGTCGGCGGCGCCGACCTGGAAGACGCCTTCGTGCGCATCATGCACGATGATTCCGTGCTGGAGGCCGAGCTGTGATCCGCCCCGTCTCCCAGACCCGCCCCGAGATGGGCTCGGGCTTTCCGACCCTGCTGCATAAAGAACTGATGCGCTTCTGGAAGGTCGGCCTGCAGACCATCGCCGCCCCGGTGGTGACGGCGCTGCTGTACCTGCTGATCTTTTCCCACGTGCTGGAAGACCGCGTGCGGGTGTACGACGCGATCTCCTACACCGCCTTCCTGATCCCCGGGCTGATGATGATGAGCATGCTGCAGAACAGCTTCGCCAATCCGTCCTCGTCCCTGATCCAGAGCCGCATCACCGGCAACCTGATCTTCGTGCTGCTGCCGCCGTTCTCCCACCGCCAGATCTTCGCCGCCTACATCCTGGCGGCGGTCGCGCGCGGGCTGGCCGTGGGCGCCTGTGTCTGGCTGGTGGCGCTGTTCTTCGTGCGCCTGCCGGTCGCGGCCCCGCTGTGGCTGCTGGCCTTCGCGGTGCTGTCGTGCTGGATCCTGGGGGTGCTGGGCCTGATCGCCGGCCTGTGGTCGGAAAAATTCGACCAGTTGGCAGCCTTCCAGAACTTCCTGATCATGCCCGCCACCTTCCTGTCGGGCGTGTTCTACTCGATCCACAGCCTGCCGCCCTTCTGGCAAGCCGTCTCGCGCTGGAACCCGGTGTTCTACATGATCGACGGCTTCCGCTACGGCTTCTTCGCGGCGTCCGACATTTCCCCCTGGCGCGGCCTGGCCATCGTGCTGGCCGTCGCCGTGGCCCTGAGCCTGTTCGCCCTGCGCCTGCTGGCGCGCGGCTACAAACTACGGAGCTGATCCATGTCTCCCACCCCCGACCACGTCCGCCAGTACATCGCCGACAACCTGCCCTGTGACCATCTCGAAGTCACCGGCGACGGCGCCCACTTCGAGGCCCTGATCGTCAGCCCCGTCTTCGAAGGCAAGCGCACGCTGGCCCGCCACCAAGCGGTCTACCAGGCACTGGGCGAACGCATGCGCGCGGAAATCCACGCCCTGTCGATGCGCACCCTGACGCCCGCCGAATACGAGACCGCCAAGCACAATGGATAAACTGCTGATCCAGGGCGGCCGCCCGCTGCGCGGCGAGGTCTCCATCTCGGGGGCCAAGAACGCCGCCCTGCCGATCCTCTGCGCGTCGCTGCTGAGCGCCGATCCGCTGGAACTGGACAATGTCCCGGCCCTGCGCGACATCGGCACCACCCTGACCCTGCTGCAGCGCATGGGCGTGCGCGCGGAACGCGGGGACGAGACCCGCGTCACCCTGCAGGCCGACCAGGTGTCCAGCCAGGAAGCCCCCTACGAACTGGTCAAGACCATGCGGGCGTCCATCCTGGTGCTGGGGCCGCTGGTGGCGCGCTTCGGCCGCGCCCGGGTCAGCCTGCCCGGCGGCTGCGCCATCGGCCAGCGGCCGGTGGACCAGCACATCAAGGGCCTGGCCGCCATGGGCGCGCGCATCCGCATCGACCACGGCTTCGTCGTGGCCGAGGCCGACCGCCTGCGCGGCGCCAGCATCCTGACGGACATGGTCACCGTGACCGGCACCGAAAACCTGATGATGGCCGCGGCCCTGGCCGACGGCCGCACCGTGCTGGAAAACGCCGCCTGCGAACCGGAAGTCGTCGACCTGGCGAAAGTCCTGATCGCCATGGGCGCCCACATCGAAGGCCACGGCACCGACCGCATCGTCATCGAGGGCGTGGAACGCCTGCACGGCGCCGCCCACCGCATCGTGCCCGACCGCATCGAGGCCGGCACCTTCCTGTGCGCCGTGGCGGCCACGGGCGGCGACATCACCCTGCGCCACGCGGCGCCCGACACGCTGGGCGCGGTGCTGGACAAGCTGCGCGACGCCGGACTGGAAATCACCGCCGGGCCGGACTGGATCCGCGCCCGCATGGCCGGCCGGCCGCGCGCGACGGGCTTCCGCACCAGCGAATACCCGGGTTTCCCGACCGACATGCAGGCCCAGCTGATGGCCCTGAACACCCTGGCCGAGGGCACCGCCGTCATCACCGAGAACATCTTCGAGAACCGCTACATGCACGTGCAGGAACTGCACCGCATGGGCGCCGACATCGAGATCGACGGCCACACCGCCGTGGTCCAGGGCGTCGAGCAGCTGCTGGGGGCCACCGTCATGGCCACCGACCTGCGCGCCTCGGCCAGCCTGGTGATCGCCGGCCTGGCGGCCAGCGGCCAGACCACGGTGGAACGCATCTACCACCTGGACCGCGGCTACGAACGCATGGAACACAAGCTCCAGGCGCTGGGCGCGGACATCCAACGCATCCAATAAGGCGACATGGCTCAATCCCCCCTGACCCTGGCCCTGTCCAAAGGCCGCATCTTCGAAGAAACCCTGCCGCTGCTGGCCGCCGCGGGCGTGGGCGTGCCGGAAAACCCGGAATCCTCGCGCAAGCTGATCCTGCCCACGGACTCGGACGAACTGCGCATCATCATCGTGCGCGCCTCGGACGTGCCCACCTACGTCCAGTACGGCGCGGCCGACTTCGGCATCGCCGGAAAGGACGTGCTGCACGAGCACATGGCGCAGCACCCGGGCGGGCTGTACCAGCCCATCGACCTGAACATCGCCCGCTGCCGCCTGTGCGTGGCCGCCCCCGAAGGCTTCGACTACCAGGCGGCCGTGCGCCAGGGCTCGCGCCTGCGCATCGCCACCAAATACGTGCGCGCCGCGCGCGAGCACTTCGCCGCCAAGGGCGTGCACGTGGACATCATCAAGCTCTACGGCTCGATGGAACTGGCCCCGCTGGTGGGCCTGGCCGACGCCATCGTCGACCTGGTGTCCTCGGGCGGCACGCTGCGCGCCAACCGGCTGGTCGAAGTCGAGGAAATCCGCCAGATCTCCTCGCGCCTGATCGTCAACCAGGCCGCGCTCAAGATGAAGGGCGAACGCCTGCGGCCCTTCCTGGCCGCCTTCGCCCGCGCCGCCACGCAGTAAGACAGTAAGATAGACCTCTCACATTCCGATCGCCGCCATGTCCCTGATTCATCAGCACCGAGGACGGGTAGGCGGCCTTGCCGCCCGGCACGTACAGGCCGA
>CBFGXR010000032.1:0-11475 GCA_965652675.1 uncultured Castellaniella sp. | reverse complement strand
GGGCCCGCAGGTCACGGCCGGCTACTGGAACCGCCCCGAGGAAACCGCCAAGGTCTTCGACGCGGACGGCTGGCTGCTGACCGGCGACATCGGCTACATGAACGACAAGGGCTACGTGTTCCTGCTGGACCGCAAGAAGGACATGATCCTGGTGTCGGGCTTCAACGTGTACCCGAACGAGGTCGAGGCCGCCGCCATCGAGCACCCCGGCATCCTGGAAGCCGCGGCCATCGGCGTGCCCAACGGCGCCTCCGGCGAGGTCGTCAAGCTCTACGTGATCCGCAAGGACCCGAACCTGGCCGAAGCCGACGTGATCGCCCATTGCCGCAAGCTGCTGACGGGCTACAAGGTGCCGAAGTTCGTGGAATTCCGCGAAGACCTGCCGCGCAGCAACGTGGGCAAGATCCTGCGCAAGGAACTGCGCAACGAAGAAGTCGGCCAGAAAACGACCCACGAAATGACCGCGGCCCCGAAGGCCTGATATTCCGCGGGGCGACTCGGAGTGGCAAGCCCCGATGCCCTGCCCGCTGAGCAACCCGGGCATCCGGGGCTGACGCCCCGGATGCCCGCCGGTCTTCAATATCCCAGCGTGCGTCCATCCGGATTGCGCGGATCGGATGCCCCATGCAGCAGCCCGTCACGCACCTGAATGGTCTGCGTGCGACCCATCGTCGGCTTCAGCGCAATGTGATGGCCGTAGCTGCGCAACAGCGCCAGGGTGTCGGGGCTGAAGCCCTTTTCGATCCGCAGTTCATCGGGCCACCACTGATGGTGAAAGCGCGGCGTGGCGGCGGCCTCGGCGGGATTCATGGCGAAATCGATCGCATCGGTCACGGTTTCCAGCACCGTCGTGATGATGCGCGCCCCTCCTGGGCTGCCGGTGACCAGCCAGGGCCGCCCGTCCTTCAGCACCAAAGTAGGCGTCATCGACGACAAGGGGCGCTTGCCAGGCTGAACGGCATTGGCTTCGCCGCCGATCAGGCCGTAGACGTTCGCCACCCCCGGTTTGGCCGAAAAGTCATCCATTTCGTTGTTCAGCAGGATGCCGGTGCCCCGGGCCACGATGCCGGAACCGAAATTGGTGTTCAGCGTGTAGGTCACGGCCACGGCATTGCCCGCCGCATCGACCACGGAATAATGGGTTGTCTGGTCGCTTTCGTAAGGCTGCGGCTTACCCGGGTGGATCTGCGACGACGGGCGCGCGTGGGTGGCGTCGATGGTCGCGGCCAGCTTGCGCGCATAGGCTTTCGAGGTCAGCCCCGCGACCGGCACCTTCACGAAATCGGTATCCCCCAGGTATTCCGAGCGATCCGCATAGGCCAGCTTCATGGCCTCGGCCATATGATGAATGGCCTGCGCGCTGCCCGCCCCCCAGTCCGACATGGGCCAGCCTTCCATCATGTTCAGGATCTGGACCAGGTGGATGCCACCGGAACTGGGCGGCGGCATGGTGACCACGCGGTAGCCCCGGTAGGTGCCGACGATGGGGGTGCGTTCGACGACCCGGTAGCTGCGCAGATCATCGGCCGTGATCAGCCCGCCGTGGCGGCTCATCTCGGCCACGATCCTGTCCCCGATCGGCCCTCGGTAAAACGCATCCGCACCCTGGCGGGCGATCAGACGCATGGACTCCGCCAGGTCGCGCTGCACCAGCGTATCGCCCTGTCGCAGCGGCTTTCCATCACGCCAGAAAATCGCCCGCGTCGCCGGCCACTGCCCCATGGATTTGCTGGTATGGGCCAGCGTTTCGGCCAAGGTCTGGCTGACCGGGTAGCCGCGTTCGGCCAGCGAGATCGCCGGCGCCATGACACGCGACAGGGGCAGGCTGCCCCAGCGCCGCAGCGCATGGGTCAGGCCGGCCACCGTGCCCGGGACCCCGACCGCCAGCGGCGTGTACAGGGACCGGCCTTCCACCACGTTGCCCTTGTCATCCAGGTACATGTCGCGGCTGGCGCCGGCCGGGGCCATCTCGCGGAAATCCAGTGCAAAGTCCCGCCCCGTGCGGGCCTCGTGGACCATCATGAAGCCGCCCCCGCCCAGGTTGCCGGCATTGGGCAGCGCGACCGCCAGCGCGAAACCCACGGCGACGGCCGCATCGACGGCATTCCCGCCCGCCTGCAACACCTGAAGCCCGGCCTGGCTGGCCAGTGCCTGTTCGGATGCCACCATCCCACGCCGTGCGACGACCGGATGGAAGATATCCATGTCGAAGTCGTACGCCGCCGCGGCGGCGCGATTCACCGCCGTCGTGGCCGGGGCGCTTGCCGGCGCCAGCGCCGTGGTCTTCGGGGGGACGGCGGCACACGCCGTCAACAGGCCCAGCGCGAGCAGGACCGCATGCAGTTTGAATTTCATGGGGGCTCCTCCGCGTCAGGCCGCGCCGAACATGATCGGCTCGCCGGCCCGGTCGAAGGCCAGCAGCGAGCCGATGGTGCCGTACTTGATCATCTGCGTCATGCGCTGGAAGGCCTGATCGACGTCCTTGTTGTCGGGCAGGTAGGCCGACTGATCGGCCATGGCGGCCACGAACACCACCTGCCAGTCCTGGCCGGTGCGGCGCGATTCATCGACCAGCGCGGCGAACGCGTCCAGTTCGCCGGGCGTCTTGTCCACGCACAGGACGGGCGTGAGTTCGCCGCCTTCGCCCCGGGCGTGGCTGGCCTTCTGTTCGGGCGTGGCGTCGTCCGGCACCGAACTGGCGGCGAAGACGAACAGCAGGCGCTGCGGTTCGGGTTGCAGGCGCGCGGCCCGCAGGAGATCGTCGAAACAGGTGATGTCCATGACGTCGGCCCTTGCGAAAGCCCCCATGCTACAGGATTCCGCCGCTCATTCCTCCACGAAGGCCTCGTCCCGCTTGCGCCGGATCACGGGCACGGCGATCAGCAGCAGCAGGCCCGCCGCCACGATCAGCAGGGACAGGGAAATGGGCCGCGTCAGGAAGGTGGTGAAATCCCCGCGCGACAGCAGCAGCGCGCGGCGGAAGTTTTCCTCCATCATCTGGCCCAGCACCAGGCCCAGCAGCAGAGGGGCGGACTCGCAGCCCAGCCGCGTCCACAGATAGCCGGCCGCGCCGAAGAACGCCAGCATCCAGACGTCGAACAGACTGTTGTCCAGGGAATAGACGCCGATGGCGCAGAACACCAGGATCGCGGGGAACAGCACCCGGTACGGCAGCTTCAGCAATTTGACCCACAGGCCGATCAGCGGCAGGTTCAGCACCACCAGCATCAGGTTGCCGATCCACATCGACGCCACCAGGCCCCAGAAGACCTCCGGGTGGGCCGTCATGACGCGCGGTCCGGGCTGGACGTCGTGGATCACCATGGCGCCCAGCATCAGCGCGGTCACGGCGTTGCCCGGGATGCCCAGCGTCAGCAGGGGGATGAAAGAGGTCTGGGCCGCCGCGTTGTTGGCCGATTCGGGCCCCGCCAGCCCCGCCGGGTGGCCCCGGCCGAACCGTTCCGGTTCCCTGGCCAGCTTCTTTTCCAGGGTATAGGATGCGAAGGAGGACAGCACCGCGCCGCCGCCGGGCAGGATGCCCAGGATCGACCCCAGGAAGGTGCCGCGCACGCTGGCCGGCCAGGATTCCTTGAATTCCCGGCGGTCGGGATAGAGCGGCCCGACCTTTTCGGTGATCTGGGCGCGGTGTTCGCGCTGTTCCAGATTGGCCATGATTTCCGCCAGGCCGAAAATGCCCATGGCGACCACGGCGAAGTCCAGGCCGTCCTGCAGCTTCAGGAAGCCCAGGTCGAAACGCGGCATGCCGGAATTGACATCGGTGCCGATCATGCCCAGCGCCAGCCCCAGGATCGTCATGGCCACCGCCTTGATCAGGGACCCGGAGGCCATGACCACGGCCGCCAGCAGGCCCAGCACCATCAGCGAAAAATATTCGGCCGGCCCGAACTTGAAGGCCACCTGGGCCAGCATCGGCGCGAACGCGGCCAGCAGCACCGTCGCCACGCAGCCGGCGAAGAACGACCCCAGGGCGGCGATGGCCAGGGCGGCCCCGGCGCGCCCCGCCCGAGCCATCTGATAGCCGTCCAGCACCGAGACCACCGACGAGGTCTCGCCCGGCAGCGCCACCAGGATGGCGGTGGTCGATCCCCCGTACTGCGCCCCGTAATAGATGCCGGCCAGCATGATGAGCCCGGCTTCCGGCGGCAGCACGTAGGTGATGGGCAGGAGCATGGCGATCGTCGGCACCGGGCCGATGCCCGGCAGCACGCCGATCAGGGTGCCCAGCAGGCAGCCCATGAAACAGTAGGCGAGGTTCTGCAGGCTGAGCGCCACGGACAGGCCCAGCGACAGGTGATCCAGCCATTCCATCCCGATTCCCCCTAGGGCCTGTTCACACTAATCCAGCAGGCCCGCCGGGAACACCAGGCCCAGGCCCTGGATGAACACCAGCCAGACGAACGCCATCATGCACAGCCCCACCAGCGACGCCACCCGCCAGTCGAACTCGTGACTGGCCATGCTGCCGACGAACACCAGGACGAACACCGCCGGCAGGACCCCCAGCACCGGCAAGGCGATCGCGAACAGGCACACCGAACCCAGCACGATCCCGGCCACCCGCCAGTCGGGGCGCCGGATCGACGCGGGCTCGGCTGCCCCGCAACAGGCCCGCCATCCCAGCAGCAGCCCCAGCAGCACCAGGCACGCCCCCAGCAGCGCCGGAAAATAGCCCGCCCCCATGCGGTTGGCGTGGCCGATGGGATAGCGCATCGCCCCCAGCCCGAAGGCCAGGCCCACGCAGACGAACAGCGCGCCCGCCCAGAAATCCGGCTGGTTGCGCGGGATCAGGCGCATCGCGTGTCCGTCGTGACCAGCGCAGATGGCATCGTGCCGCGCCTTAGTTGTCGAAATGGATGCCGTTGGCCTCGATCACCGGCTTCCAGCGATCCAGATCGCCCTGCACCACGGCGCGCATTTCAGCCGGCGTGCTGGCCACGGGTTCCTCGTGCAGCCTGGCCAGCTGCGCGACGACCGCCGGGTCCTTCAGCATCCGGACGACTTCCTGCGTGAACCGGTCCGCGGCGGCCTGGGGAATCCCGTGCGGCGCGACGTAGCCCATCCAGGCATCAGCCTCGATGCCGGCGACGCCCGATTCCGTCAGCGTGGGCAGCTTGGGCAGGATGGCGGAGCGCTTGGCCGTGGCGACGGCCAGGGCCTGAAGCTTGCCCGCCGCGACCTGCTCCATCACGGCGGCGGCCGGCAGGATCCCCATCTGGGTCTCGCCCGACAGGATCGAGGTGACCACCTTGGACGACGTGGCATACGGCACGTGGACGATTTCCGTACCGCTCTTGGCGGCCAGCGCCGCCATGGCCAGATGGGAAATGCTGCCGACCCCCATCGAGCCGTAGTTGTATTCGCCGGGGTGGTCGCGCAGGGCCTTCAGCAGCCCGGCCACGTCCTGGACGCCCAGGGACGGCGCCACCACCAGCACGCTGGGCTGCGTGGCGGCGATAGTCAGGAAATCCAGATCCTGGGCGGGATGATAGGGCAGCTTGGGAAACAGCACGGTATTGGCCGCCAGGGGGCCGGAGATCGTGATGCCGAAGGTATAGCCGTCCGGCGCGGCCTTGGCCATGGCGGCGGTGCCGATGTTGCCGCCGGCCCCCGCCTTGTTTTCCACCACCACCGACACGCCCAGTCTGGGACCGATGTAATCGGCGGTCATGCGCGCCATGGTGTCGGGCGTCGAACCCGGGCCGAAGGGCACGATGATGCGGATGGGCTTGCTCGGCCAGGCGTCCGCGGCCTGGGCGGGCAGGGCCGCCAGCCCGCCGGCGCACAGCAGGACGAGCGCGCTGAACAATCGGGGCAGATTCATTGAGGTCTCCAGTTTCTTCTCGGGGCACTGCGCATCTTACCGGAACCGGAAAGATTCCCGCTGACGCGAAAATGAACAGACCCCGCGCGAAGGCGGGGTCCGGGGTGCGTGGCGGCGAGGAAGCGCCCCACGCGGGATCGAAGCGCGGTGGCTATACACCACCACCGCATGCGGCATCAGATGATGCGCACGGCCTCGACCAGGCGCACCACCGTCCAGGACTTGGACTTGGAGATGGGGCGGCCTTCGGCGATTTCGACGGTGTCGCCTTCGTTGTACTGGTTGGCTTCGTCGTGCGCCTTGTACTTCGCGGTGCGGTTGACGAACTTGCCCAGCACGGGATGCTTGACACGGGTCTGGACGCTGACGACGACGGACTTGTCCATCTTGTTGCTGACGACCTTGCCGACCAGCGTGCGCTGACGCTTGGCGGTGTCTTTCTGGGTTTCGGTGGTCATGTTACTTTCCTGCGTTCTCAGTCATGATGGTGCGGATGCGCGCGATGTCGCGACGCACCTTGCCCAACTGGCTGGTGTTGGAAAGCTGCTGGGTGGCACGCTGCATGCGCAGGTTGAATTGTGCCTTCAGCAGACTCTCGAGCTCGGTCTGGAGCCCGGCGGCGTCTTTGGCGCGCAGTTCACTGGCTTTCATATCCTGATCTCTCCTAGGCGCCCACGCGGCGCGACACGAAGGTCGTGCTGATGGGCAGCTTGGCGGCGGCCAGGCGGAAGGCTTCGCGGGCGAGTTCTTCGCTCACGCCTTCCATTTCGTACAGCACCTTGCCGGGTTGAATTTCCGCGACCCAGAATTCCGGGTTGCCCTTGCCGTTACCCATCCGGACTTCGGCGGGCTTCTGCGAGATGGGCTTGTCCGGGAAGATCCGGATCCAGATGCGGCCACCGCGCTTGATGTGGCGGTTGATGGCACGACGGGCGGCTTCGATCTGGCGGGCGGTCAGGCGGCCACGACCGGTGGCCTTGAGACCGAACTCGCCGAAGGAAACCTGAGCGCCGCGCGTGGCCAGGCCGGTGTTGCGGCCCTTCTGTTCCTTGCGGTACTTCCTGCGAGAGGGTGACAGCATGTTTTATTCTCCTTCAGTCGCCGGAGCGGCCGAAGCCGCGTCACGGCGCGGGCCACGGCCACGGCCGCGGTTGTCGCCGGGACGGCCGGGACGATCACCGCGCGGCGCACGGCGCGGACGGCGTTCCTCGTCGCGCGGGGCGACGGTTTCCGGGGGCATTTCGCCGTTGGGCAGCATGTCGCCCTTGTAGACCCAGACCTTGACGCCGATGATCCCGTAGGTCGTCTGCGCTTCCGAGAAGCCGTAGTCGATGTTCGCGCGCAGGGTGTGCAGGGGCACACGGCCTTCGCGGTACCATTCGGTGCGGGCGATTTCGATGCCGTTCAGACGGCCCGAGGACATGATCTTGATGCCCTGGGCGCCCAGGCGCATGGCGTTCTGCATGGCGCGCTTCATGGCGCGGCGGAACATGATGCGCTTTTCGAGCTGCTGGGTGATCGAGTCGGCGATCAGCTGCGCGTCGGTTTCCGGCTTGCGGATTTCCTCGATGTTGACGTGCACGGGCACGCCCATCAGGCGCTGCAGGTCGGCCTTCAGCGTTTCGATGTCCTCGCCGCGACGGCCGATCACCACGCCCGGACGGGCCGAGTACACGGTGATGCGGGCGTTCTTGGCGGGGCGTTCGATGACGACGCGGCCCACGGAAGCCGATTTCAGTTTCTTCTTCAGGTATTCGCGCACGCGGATGTCTTCGGCGAGCATGCTGCCGTAGACCTTGTCGTTCGCATACCAGCGAGAAGTCCAGTTGTGGTTGACCGCGAGGCGGAACCCAATCGGGTGAATTTTCTGTCCCATTGCGACTCCTTACGCCCCGACCTTGACCACGATGTGGCAGGTCTGCTTTTCGATGCGGTTGCCGCGGCCCTTGGCGCGCGCGGAGAACCGCTTCATCGACTGGGCCTTGTCGACGTAGATCGTGGTGACCTTCAGTTCGTCGATGTCGGCGCCATCATTGTGTTCGGCATTGGCGATGGCCGATTCCAGCGCCTTTTTCAGGATGCCGGCGGCCTTCTTGGGGCTGAACGTCAGGATGTTGAGGGCGTGCGCCACGGTCTTCCCACGGATCAGGTCCGCCACCAGGCGGGTCTTCTGCGCGGAAATATGGACGCCGCGGATGACTGCGGTAGTTTCCATGGCTTACCTCTTGGCCTTCTTGTCCGCCGCGTGCCCCTTGAAGGTGCGCGTCAGGGCGAATTCGCCGAGCTTGTGGCCGACCATGTTCTCGTTGATGTAGACGGGAACGTGCTGGTGGCCGTTGTGCACGGCAATCGTCAACCCAATGAACTCGGGCAGGATGGTGGAACGGCGCGACCAGGTCTTGATCGGCTTCTTTTCTTTGCCCCCGACGGCGGCATCGACCTTTTTGATCAGATGCGCATCGACGAACGGGCCTTTCTTGACAGAACGTGACATAGTGTTCGCCCCTTATTTGCGCTTGCGGCGAGAGACAATCATATTGTCCGTCCGCTTGTTACGACGGGTCCGGTAGCCCTTGGCGGGAGTACCCCACGGGCTGACGGGTTCGCGGCCTTCGCCGGTGCGGCCTTCACCGCCGCCGTGCGGGTGATCCACCGGGTTCATGGCGACGCCACGAACGGTCGGGCGGATACCACGCCAGCGCACGGCACCGGCCTTGCCGATCTGGCGCAGGCTGTGGTCGCCGTTGCCGACTTCACCGATGGTGGCGCGGCAGTCGATGTGCACGCGGCGGACTTCGCCGGAGCGCAGGCGGACCTGGGCGTAGACGCCTTCGCGGGCCATCAGCACGGCGGACGCGCCGGCCGAGCGGGCCAGCTGGGCGCCCTTGCCCGGCTGCATTTCGATGCAGTGGATGGTGGAGCCGACCGGGATGGCGCGGATGGGCAGCGTGTTGCCGGCGCGGATCGGCGCTTCCAGACCGGAAACGACCGTGGCACCGACTTCCAGACCGCGCGGGGCGATGATGTAGCGGCGCTCGCCATCGGCGTAGCACAGCAGCGCGATGTGCGCCGTGCGGTTCGGGTCGTATTCCAGGCGCTCGACCTTGGCGACGATGCCGTCCTTGTTGCGACGGAAATCGACGACACGGTAGTGCTGCTTGTGACCACCGCCACGATGGCGCACGGTGATGTGACCGTTGTTGTTGCGGCCGGAGTTCTGCGATTGCGGTTCGAGCAGGGGGGCGTAGCCCGGGCCCTTGTGCAGTTCAGGGTGCACGACCTTGATCATGCCCCGGCGACCGGCGGACGTGGGTTTGACTTTGACCAGCGGCATTTAGTTCACCTCCGTAAAGTCGATTTCCTGCCCGGCCTTGAGCGAGACATAGGCCTTGCGTTCGTTGCGGCGACGGCCCATGAAACGGCCGAAGCGCTTTTCCTTGCCCTTGCGATTGGCGACCTGCACGGATTCGACCTCGACCTTGAACAGCAGTTCGATGGCGGCCTTGATCTCCGGCTTGGTGGCGTCGGCGACGACGCGGAAAGCGACCTGGTTGTTCTTTTCGGCGATCATCGTGGACTTTTCGGTCACGACGGGCGCCAGAATGACTTGCATCAGACGTTCGGCATTCATCCCAGCAACTCCTCGAGTTGGGCGATCGCCGGCTTGGTGATCAGCACTTTCTTGTAGTGGACCAGGGACAGCGGATCGGCGTAGCGCGTTTCGATGACCGCCACGTGGGGCAGGTTGCGCGTCGCGAGATAGACGTTTTCGTCCAGGGCATCGGTGATGATCAGGACGGGTTCGGCGATGCCCAGATCCTTGAGCTTGGCCGCGGCCAGCTTGGTCTTCGGGGCTTCGAGGGTGAAGTTCTCGACCACGGCCAGGCGGTCTTCGCGGACCAGCTGCGAGAAGATCGCGCGCAGACCGGCGCGGTACATCTTCTTGTTGACCTTGTGGCTGAAGTTCTCGTCCGGCGAATTCGGGAAAGCGCGGCCACCCCCACGCCAGATCGGCGAGGAAGTCATCCCGGAACGGGCGCGGCCGGTGCCTTTCTGGCGCCAGGGCTTCTTGGTGGAGTGCTTGACCGTCTCGCGGTTCTTCTGGGCGCGGTTGCCCATGCGCGCGTTGGCCTGGTAGGCCACGACGATCTGGTGAACCAGGGCTTCGTTGAAGTCGCGGCCGAAGATTTCGTCGGCGGCGGCCACGGTGGCCGAGGACTGACCCTGATCATTCAGGAGCTTGAGTTCCATGATTAGGCTCCTTTCTTGGGCGTCGCCTTGACGGCGGGGCGCACGACGATGTCGGCGTTCTTGTGGCCGGGGACGGCGCCCTTCACCAGCAGCAGGCCGCGCTCGGCGTCCACGCGCACGACGTCCAGGTTCTGGACGGTGCGGGTGACATCACCCAGGTGACCGGACATTTTCTTGCCGGGGAAGATGCGGCCCGGATCCTGGGCCTGGCCGATGGAGCCCGGCACGCGGTGCGAACGCGAGTTGCCGTGCGAGGCGCGCTGCGAACCGAAGTGGTGGCGCTTGATCGTGCCCGCGAAGCCCTTGCCGATGGTGGTGCCGGTGACGTCGACCTGCTGGCCGACTTCGAACACGGATTCCACGGTGACCACGGCGCCGGCCGTGAATTCGGCGGCGCGGGAGGGATCCAGACGGAATTCTTTCAGGACGGAACCGGCTTCGATGCCGGCCTTGGCGTAGTGGCCGGCCTGAGCCTTGGCCACGCGGGAAGCGCGACGCTCGCCGTAGGCAAGCTGGACCGCCGCATAGCCGTCGATTTCAGGCGTCTTGACCTGGGCGACGCGGTTGTTGGACACGTCCAGCACCGTGACCGGGATGGATTCGCCTTCCTCGGTAAAGATGCGGGTCATGCCAACCTTGCGCCCCACGAGCCCGAGGCGCCAGGCCGCGGGCGTAGGTGTCGAATTCGACATTGTTTTCTCCGGGGGGTGTTTCCCCACAGTTTTCGATCCCGACTGCGATTGGCCGGGGCTGTAATTCCCGTCGTCCGTTCACCTCACGGTGAAAATGGATGACGAAGCCCTTGATTCTAACATAGAAATGGCCCCCACGCTACGCCTTCGGCTTGCTGCCCCCCGAGGGGGCTTTTTCATCTTGGGGCGGCCCGGCGATGAAAAAGCGCCCTGCCTAGATGACAGGGCGCTTTCGTCCGAGCGGGCCGCGCGGGGCGGTCCGGGCGGGGATTACTGCAGGGCGATCTCGACGTCCACGCCGGCCGGCAGATCCAGACGCATCAGGGCGTCCACGGTCTTGTCGGTGGGATCGACGATGTCCATCAGACGCTGGTGCGTGCGCATCTCGAACTGGTCGCGCGAGGTCTTGTTGACGTGCGGCGAGCGCAGCACGTCGTAGCGGCGGATGCGCGTGGGCAGCGGCACGGGACCACGAACCACGGCGCCGGTGCGCTTGGCCGTATCGACGATCTCGGCGGCGGACTGGTCGATCAGCTTGTAGTCGAACGCCTTCAGGCGGATGCGGATTTTCTGGCTTTTCATGGGAATCCCTAAAGAACGAAAGAGGCGGGGGGCGTTCCCCCCGCCGGTCCATCAATTACTTGATGATTTTGGCGACGACGCCGGCGCCCACGGTACGGCCGCCTTCAC
>CBFGXR010000031.1:0-11757 GCA_965652675.1 uncultured Castellaniella sp. | reverse complement strand
GGCCTGGGCGCGCCGCGCCACTTCCGCCCGCTCCAGACCGTCCGCCGCCCGGATCGGCGCCAGGAATTCGCATTCCACCGACACGTCCCGGGCACCGAGCAGGAACCACAGGTTCGCCACCAAGGTCTGTTCGCCGACGAAGGCCAGTTCCGGCGCCCGCCGCCCGTGCTTCAGGAACCGCAGGGCCACCGGCTGCGTCGGCACGCCGGCGCGCACGGCGGCGTCGAACAGCCCTGCATGAAAGGGCAGCACATCCGAGCCGTCGGTGGTCGTGCCTTCCGGAAACAATCCCACGGCGTCGCCCTGGTCGAAGCAGGCGCGGATCTGGCGGCCGGCGTCGCGCACGGCGTGCCGATGGCGCCGGTCGATGAACAGCGTGCCCGCCCAGGCGACCAGCAGCCCGATCACCGGCCAGCGCCGGATGTCGCTCTTGGCCACGAAGGACGTGGTGCGCACGCTGTTGAACACGAAGATGTCGACCCAGGAGACGTGGTTGGCCACCCACAGGACGGCGCCCCGGGTCACGGGATCGCCCAGGCGGCGCACGCGGACGCCGCACAGCCGCATCAGCCCCCGCGACCAGGCGCCCACGACCCGGCGCCGCCGGACGCGGCCCAGCAGCGGAAACACCACCAGTTCGGTCAGCAGACCCAGCAGGATCCAGACCGACACGCAGACGAAACGGAACAGGAACAGAAATGGCGCCACCGGCATCCCCTACCCGGAATGGGCAATGGCGCCCATCATAATTCAGGAATGGCTCGAAGCCGGGTGATCCAGGTAGCGCTGCAGGATCACGGCGGCGGCCATGGCGTCGTCGGGGGCGTGGGTGCCCAGGATGTGCTGGGCTTCCAGGCTGGAGCCGCGCTCGTCCACCAGCACGACGCGCACGCGGAAACGGCCCTCGATCTGATGCGCGAAGCGGCGGCTGTGCTGCGAAGCGGGCTGTTCGGCCCCGTCCAGCGTCAGCGGCAGGCCCACGACCACCCGGTCGGGCTGCCATTCGTCCAGCAGGGCGCCGACCTGGGCGAAACGCTGTTCGCGCGTGACCGGCGTCAGGATGCACAGCGGGCGCGCCTGGTTCGTCAGGGTGTTGCCCAGCGCCACGCCGATTTTCTTCAGGCCGAAATCGAAGGCCAGCAGCGTCTGTTCGGTGTCAGGCATGGCCCGCGTCGCTGGCCAGCATCGAGGCGCGGATGCCCAACTGGGCCAGGGCGGCGTCGTAGCGGTCCTCGGCGGGCGTGTCGAACAGGATGTCGTTGGACGACAGCACGTTCAGCCAGGCGTTGCGGGCGAGTTCGTCTTCGAGCTGGCCCGCGCCCCAGCCGGCGTAGCCCAGCGTCACCAGCAGCCGGGCCGGACCATGGCCGGCGGCGACGTCCTGAAGCACGTCGCGGGACGTGGTCAGCGCCACGTCGCCCCCCAGTTCGATGCTGGAACTGTATTCGCCGCGCGGCACGTGCAGCACGAAACCGCGATCCGTCTGCACCGGTCCGCCGAAGAACACCGGGGATTCCCGCACCGGGCCGATTTCCAGGGACAGGGGCAGGTCGATGCGCTGCAGCAGGTCGCCGATGGTGAGATCGGTGGGCCGGTTGATCACCAGCCCCAGCGCGCCGTGTTCCGTGTGTTCGCAGACATAGATCACGGTATTGGCCAGTTCGCCCGACACCATGCCGGGCATGGCCAGCAGGAATTGCCGGGACAGGTCGATGCGTGAACCGGCGTCGGAAGCATGCGGTACGGTCGTCATGGCGATCCCCTGTAATCCGGCCCCACGGCCCATGACGCTAGAGTATCAGAAACGGATCGAAGCCCGCACGGATCGGCGGGGTTCAGATTTCGATCAGTTCGAAGTCTTCCTTGCGGGCGCCGCATTCGGGACAGACCCAGTTGGGCGGCACGTCCTCCCAGCGCGTGCCGGGCGCGATCCCGTCTTCCGGGAAGCCGGCCGCCTCGTCGTAGATCCAGCCGCAGATCAGGCACATCCAGGTTCGCATGGCAATGAAGTCCTATCCTCTGAAAAAATCCGCGCATCGCATGCCTGCAAGGTTTCGCTTGCACGCGGCTCGGATAGAATGGATGCTCATAGTACACAAACCGCCGGCCGTGGCGACCGGCCGTCCCTTCCGCAGTCATGTCCGCGTCCGATTCCCCTGCCATCCCCCTGCCCCTGATTTTCGGTCCTTTCGATCCCAGCGGGGCCAGTCACCTGCCGATCGACGCGGTCATCTGCGCCGGCCTGGGCGCGCACGCGGGTTCCGTGGCCACCGCCATCCACGTCCAGGACACCGCCGGCACGGAAACCATCCAGCGCCTGCCCCCGGACCTGGTCGACGACCAGGCCCGCTGCCTGCTGGAAGACATGGCCATCGGCGCCCTGAAGATCGGCCCGCAGTACGACCCCGAGACCATCTCGACGCTGGCCCAGATCGCGGCCGACTACAGCGCCCTGCCCCTGGTGCTGCAGTTGTGCGCGCCGCCGCCGGTCCCCGATCTCGAAGACCTGGACCCCGAGGAAACCGTCGGCGCGCTGCTCGAACTGCTGGTGCCCCAGGCGCATCTCGTCGTCGTGGACGCCCGCCTGCCGGAACAATGGGCCGGCCAGGGCCTGCTGTCCTCGACGCGGGCGGACGACCCGATCGGCGCCCTGCACGAACTCGGCGCGCCGCTCGTCCTGTGCTGCAACGCGGCGCTCGGCCCGGGGCTGAACGGCCTGATCCTGCACACGCAGGACCAGGCCAGCCGGCGCTGGCCCTGGCCGGCGCCGCGCGTGCGCACGGGCGACGCCGAAAGCCTGCTGGCCACGGTGCTGTGCTGCCTGCTGGCCCGCGGCCTGGATCCGGACGAAGCCGTCTCCCAGGCGGTCGCGACCGCCACGGTCCTGCTCGAACGGCATTTCCACCCCGGCATGGGGCAGCGCATCCTGCTGCACGCCGGGCCGACCCAGGCCTGAAGGAAACCCTGTGACCACGCCCCGATTCCCGCGCGGCCTGTACGGCGTCACGCCCGACTGGACCGACACCGACCGCCTGCTGGCCGCCATCGAACAGGCGCACGCCGGCGGCATGACCGCCCTGCAGTGGCGCCGCAAACTGGGCGCCCCGGCCGATCTGCGCGCCCAGGCCCGCGCGGTCCGCGACCTGTGCCTGCGGCTGGGCCTGGTCCTGATCGTCAACGACGACTGGCGCCTGGCGGCCGACCTGGACGCCGACGGCGCCCATCTGGGGCGGGACGACGGCGCCGTCGCCCAGGCGCGCCTGGCGCTGGGCTCGGACAAGCTGATCGGCTGCTCCTGCTACGACCAGCCGGAACTGGCCGCCCGGCGGCTGCGGGACGACGCCGACTACATCGCCTTCGGCGCCCTGTACCCGTCCGGCGTCAAACCCGACGCCGTGCGCGCCACCCTGGACCACGTGCGCGCCGGCCGGGCCCTGGTCGAACAGCCGGGCACCACCGGCGGGACACGGCGTCCCGCCGTGGTGGCGATCGGCGGCATCACCCCCGACAACGCCGCCCCCGTGATCCAGGCGGGCGCCGACAGCGTCGCCATCATCAGCGCCCTGTTCGACGCCCCCGACATCCGCGCGGCCGCGCGCCGTTTCGCCGCCCTGTTCGATACAGGCACGCTTTCCTGAACCCCGCAGCAACCGGAATTCCGCCATGTCCCGCAACACCGAACTCTTCGAACGCGCCTGCCGCGCCATCCCCGGCGGCGTCAACTCGCCCGTGCGCGCCTTCCGCTCCGTGGGCGGCACCCCGCCCTTCATCCAGCGCGCCCAGGGTCCCTACCTGTGGGATGCCGAAGGCACCCGCTACATCGACTACATCGGCTCCTGGGGTCCCGCCATCCTGGGCCACGCCGACCCCGAGGTCGTCGCCGCCGTGCAGGCCGCCGCCGTGGACGGCCTGTCCTTCGGCGCGCCGACCGAGGCCGAGATCGACCTGGCCGAGGCCATCATCGACCGCATCCCCTCGATCGAGCAGGTGCGCCTGGTCAGTTCCGGCACCGAGGCCACCATGTCGGCGATCCGGCTGGCGCGCGGCCACACCGGCCGCGCCAAGATCATCAAGTTCGAGGGCTGCTACCACGGCCACGCCGACAGCCTGCTGGTCAAGGCCGGATCGGGCATGCTGACCTTCGGCAACCCCACCTCGGCCGGCGTGCCGCCCGAATTCGTCCAGCACACCCTGGTGCTGGACTACAACGACCTGGCCGCCGTCGAGGCCGCCTTCGCCCAATACCCCGAGGACATCGCCTGCGTCATCGTCGAGCCCATCGCCGGCAACATGAACATGGTGCGTCCGGCGCCGGGTTTCCTCGAAGGCCTGCGCACGCTGTGCACCCGCCACGGCGCCCTCCTGATCTTCGACGAAGTCATGACCGGCCTGCGCGTGGGTCCGCAGGGCATGCAGGGTCTGTGCGGCGTCACGCCCGACATGACCACGCTGGCCAAGATCATCGGCGGCGGCATGCCGGTCGGCGCCTTCGGGGGCCGCGCCGACATCATGGCCGACATCGCGCCGCTGGGCGCGGTCTACCAGGCGGGCACGCTGTCGGGCAACCCGGTGGCGGTCGCCGCCGGGCGCGTCACGCTGCGCCGCCTGGCCGAACCGGGCTTTTACGACACCCTGCACCGGCGCACCGGCCTGTTGATCCAGGGCCTGGTCGAACGCGCGCAGCGCCACGGCGTGCCCCTCAGCGGCGACTGGCAGGGCGGCCTGTTCGGCCTGTACTTCCGCGACACGGTGCCGACCAGCCTGGCCGAGGTCTCCGCCAGCGACCTCGACGCCTTCAAGCGCTTCTTCCACGGCATGCTGTCCGCAGGCGTGCATTTCGCGCCCTCGGCCTTCGAGGCCGGCTTCGTCTCGGCCACCCACGACGACGCCGTCATCCAGGAGACGCTGGACATCGCCGACCGGGTCTTTGCCGGGTTTAAATAGTCCGGACTTCAAGTTTCTTGACGCAGGACAAGGACACGCCTCCGGCGCTTCCCTACACTGGGGACGCTCTGATCAAGTCCGCCCGGAGGCGCGTCATGACCGACTACACCCAATACGCTGCGACCCAGCACCCCGCCGTCACCCCCCCGGTGCCGGACCTCGAAACCCAGGCCACCGGCCAGGAACCCCAGGATCTGCGCCTGTGGCTGCGCATGCTCAGCTGCTGCACGCTGATCGAAAACGAACTGCGCAGCCGGCTGCGCGCGGAATTCCAGACCACCCTGCCGCGCTTCGACCTGATGTCCCAGCTCACCCACGCCCCCAAGGGCCTGAAAATGAGCGAACTGTCCCGTCTGATGATGGTCACCAACGGCAACATCACCGGCATCACCGACCAGCTCGAAAAAGACGGCCTGGTCGAGCGCCTGAAGGACGACACCGACCGCCGCAGCTCGCTGATCCGCCTGACCCTGAAAGGCCGCCGCTACCACCGCCGCATGCAGCGGGCGCACGCATCCTGGATCCAGTCCCTGCTGGGCGGCCTGGCGCCGACCGCGCGCACGGCCCTGTTCGATCTGCTGGGCGACCTGAAACAATCCACCTACGCGCGCCTGCCGGCCTGAACGCCAAAAATCCCGTGCGCTGCGGAGACCCAGCCCCCATTCGGCATAGAATGGGGGCTTGTTTTTGCCGACACTCACCGCCCCACTGGATTCCCTCCCCGCCATGGCCATCAATCTGATCATTCCGGCGCAAGACGCCATCCACCCGATCCCCGGCATCCGCATCGGCACGGCCGAGGCCGGCATCCGCAAGGCCGGACGCCGCGACCTGACCGTCCTGCTGCTGGACGAAGGGACCTCGGTGGCGGGGGTCTTCACGCGCAACCGCTTCCGCGCCGCGCCGGTCCAGGTCTGCGAGGCGCACCTGGCCGCCGGCGCCGGCATCCGCGCCCTGGTCATCAACACCGGCAACGCCAACGCCGGCACCGGGGAACCCGGCCTGCAAGCCGCCCACGACACCTGCCGCGCCCTGGCGGACCGGCTGGGCGTCGCGCCGGAACGGATCCTGCCGTTCTCCACCGGGGTCATCCTGGAACCGCTGCCCGTGGACCGCCTGATCGCCGGTCTGCCGGCCGCCCTGGACGACGCCCGCCCGGATCACTGGTTCCAGGCCGCCCACAGCATCATGACCACGGACACCCAGCCCAAGATCCACTCCACCCGGATCGACCTGGGCGGCACCCCGGTCTCGATCACCGGCATCAGCAAGGGCGCCGGCATGATCCGCCCCAACATGGCGACCATGCTGGGCTTCCTGGGCACGGACGCGGGCCTGCCGCCCGCGCTGCTGCGCGGCCTGGCCGGGCGCATCGCCGACCAGTCCTTCAACCGCATCACGGTGGACGGCGACACCTCCACCAACGACTCCTTCATCCTCATCGCGACCGGCGCCAGCGGCGCGAACATCGAATCCGAACAGGATCCGCGCTTCGCCGCCCTGGCCGAGGCCCTGACGGCCGCCGCCCGCGACCTGGCCCAGAAGATCGTGCGCGACGCCGAGGGCGCGACGAAATTCATGACCATCCGCGTCGAGCAGGCCGCCTCCACGGACGAAGCCCTGAAGGTCGCCTACGCCATCGCTCATTCGCCGCTGGTGAAAACCGCCTTCTACGCCTCCGACCCCAACCTGGGCCGCATCCTGGCGGCCATCGGCTACGCCGGCATCGACGACCTGGACGTCTCGAAGCTGACCCTGTGGCTGGGCGACGTGCGCGTGGCCTCGCAAGGCGGCCGCGATCCCGCCTACCGCGAGGAAGACGGCCAGCGCGTCATGAAGGAAGCTGAAATCCTGGTGCGCGTGATCCTGGGGCGCGGCGACGTGTCCGACACGGTCTACACCTGCGACTTCTCGCACGAATACGTCAGCATCAACGCGGACTACCGGTCGTAGGCGCGGCCGCTGCGGGGCCGGCGCAACGGTTCCGCGACGAAACCGCTTGATTTACAAAAGGTTTTCTGCGTAAAATATGCGGCTTGGCCCGGTTCGAATCCGAACCTGGCCTTTTTTGGCATACCCGGCCCTATCGGGCCGGGCGTTCTTACAGGAAAATCCCATGTACGCGGTCATAAAAACCGGCGGCAAACAGTATCGTGTTAGCGCCGGCCAAAAACTGAAAATCGAACAGATACCGGCTGACATTGGGCAAGAAATCTCGCTGGACCAGGTGTTGTCGGTCGGCGAAGGCGAAACGCTGAAGATCGGCACGCCCTTCGTCGAAGGCGCCGCGGTCAAAGCCACCGTTCTTGCACAAGGCCGTCACGACAAGGTCAAGATCTTCAAGATGCGCCGGCGCAAGCACTACCAGAAGCGCCAAGGCCATCGCCAGAACTACACCGAAATCCGCATCGACGCCGTCGCTGCCTGATCCGGTCATCGCATTTAGGAGCTCATCATGGCACACAAAAAGGGCGGCGGCTCGACTCGCAACGGCCGCGATTCCGAATCGAAACGACTGGGCGTGAAGGTCTACGGCGGTCAGCAGATCTCGGCCGGCGGCATCATCGTCCGCCAGCGCGGCACCCAGTTCCACCCCGGCGTCAACGTCGGCATCGGCAAGGACCACACGCTGTATTCCCTGGTGGACGGCGTGGTGCAATTCGCCGTCAAGGGCGCGCAGAACAAGCGCACCGTCTCGGTGAGCGCGGCAAACTGATCCCGGTCGCCTCGCGCGTAAAGGCCCTGCCAGCCGGCAGGGCCTTTTTGTATTGGATAAAATGAATCGCACGCCTGTCGCGCGCGAGACTGTCATACCGTTCGGGCCAAGGCCCCGGAACCCACCATGAAATTCGTAGACGAAGCCACCATCGAGGTCATCGCCGGCAAGGGCGGCAATGGCGTCGCCAGCTTCCGCCGGGAAAAATTCATTCCCATGGGCGGCCCCGATGGCGGCGACGGCGGCCGGGGGGGCTCCGTCCTGGCCGTGGCCGACCGCAACATCAACACCCTGATCGACTTCCGCTACGCCCGGCTGCACCGGGCGAAGAACGGCGAAAACGGCCGGGGGTCGGACCAGTACGGCGCGGGCGCGCCGGACATCGTCCTGCGCATGCCCGTGGGCACGGTGATCCACGACGCCGACACCGGCGAACAGCTCTTCGACCTGGACCGCCACGGCGAACAGGTCACGCTGGCGGCGGGCGGCAACGGCGGCCTGGGCAATCTGCACTTCAAGTCCAGCGTCAACCGCGCGCCGCGCCAGTTCACCCCCGGGCGCGAGGGCGAACAGCGCCGTCTGCGCCTGGAACTGAAGGTGCTGGCCGACGTGGGCCTGCTGGGCATGCCCAACGCGGGCAAGTCCACCCTGATCACGCGCGTGTCCAACGCCCGCCCGAAGATCGCCGACTACCCCTTCACCACCCTGCATCCGAACCTGGGCGTGGTGCGCACCTCGCCGTCGCACAGCTTCGTCATCGCCGACATCCCCGGCCTGATCGAAGGCGCCTCGGAAGGCGCCGGTCTGGGCCACCTGTTCCTGCGCCATCTCAGCCGCACCCGCGTGCTGCTGCACCTGCTGGACGTGCATTCGCCCGACCCGGACGTCGACGCCTGCGCCCAGGCCGTGCTGGACGCCCAGGCCATCGTGCGCGAACTCGAGCGCTACAGCCCCGACCTGGCCGCCAAGCCGCGCTGGCTGGTGCTGAACAAGCTGGACATGGTGGAAGACCCCGCCGCGGTCCAGGACCGCGTGTGCCGCGAACTCGGCTGGACGGGGCCGGTCTTCGGCATTTCCGCCCTGACCGGCGAAGGCACCCAGGCCCTGACCGGGGCATTGCAGTCCTGGCTGGACGAACAGCGGCGCAGCGCACACGCCCACGACGAGGACCCCCGCTTCAGGCGCGGCGAGCCGGACGCGGATCCGGACGCGCCGGATCTCCACGACCCGGACGATCCCCGCTTCTCCCGCTGAACCTTCCCCCTGCCCGCCGCCCAGCCGCGCCCGCCATCATGACTCGTCCGGATCTTTCCCCTTCCGTCGCCCGGGACGCGCAACGCCTCGTCCTCAAGGTCGGATCGTCCCTGGTCACCAACGAGGGCAAGGGCATCGACCTGGAGGCCGTCACGCAATGGGCCGAGCAGATCGCGGGCCTGCACGCCTCGGGCCGACAGGTGGTGCTGGTGTCCAGCGGCGCGATCGCCGAAGGCATGGCGCGCCTGGGCTGGCCCCGGCGCCCCAAGCTCATGTCCGAACTGCAGGCGGCGGCCGCCGTCGGCCAGATGGGCCTGATCCAGGCCTACGAGGCCGCCTTCGCCCGACACGGCGTGCGCACCCCCCAGATCCTGCTGACGCACGAGGATCTGGCCGACCGGCGCCGCTACCTGAATGCGCGCAGCACGCTGAACACCCTGCTGGCCCTGGGCGTGGTGCCCATCGTCAACGAAAACGACACGGTCGTCACCGACGAGATCCGCGTGGGGGACAACGACACCCTGGGCGCCCTGGTGACCAACCTGATCGAGGCCGACGTGCTGGTCATCCTGACCGACCAGTCCGGCCTGTACAGCGCCGATCCGCGCAAGCATCCGGACGCGCGCTTCATCCACCAGGGCCAGGCGGGCGACCCGGCGCTGGAGGCCATGGCGGGCGGTTCCGGCAGCGCCATCGGCACGGGCGGCATGCTGACCAAGGTCCTGGCCGCTCGGCGCGCCGCCAACAGCGGCGGCCACACCATCATCGCGTCCGGCCGCGCACCCGACGTGCTGCGGCGCCTGGCCTCGGGCGAACCGATCGGCACCGAACTGCGCGCCGTCCTGCCGGTCCGCTCGGCCCGGCAGCGCTGGCTGGCCAACCACCTGCGCCTGCGCGGACGCGTCACCCTGGACGCCGGCGCCGTGCGCGCCCTGACCCAGGGCCACCGCAGCCTGCTGCCCATCGGCGTGATCGCCGTCGAGGGCGATTTCGAGCGCGGCGACGTGGTGGCCTGCGTGGACGAGCACGGCGTGGAATGCGGGCGCGGCCTGATCAACTATTCGTCCGCCGACACGGCGCGCATCCTGCGCCAGCCCAGCGCCCGCATCGCGGACATCCTGGGCCACCTGTCCGACCCGGAACTGATCCACCGCGACAACATGGTCGTCGTGCGTCCGCGCACCTGATCCGGGGCGACGCAGCGGGCGGCGGGCCGGGTGGCTAGTGTCCTGTTCGGCTAATTCAAATACTCATCTTCGGCGCCTGGGCTCGCCATACTGCGTTGCAAATCCTCGCGATAGCTACGGCTATCGCTGTGGTTTGCGCCTTGTCTGACAAGCCCAGGCATCCGAATCTGAATGCACGAACTAACCAAACAGGACACTAGGCCCTATGCGGTGTCGGGCGCAAGGCGCCCACCGCAGCAAGGCTCAATGCCTTGCGAGGATGGGCAATGCAGCGAGCGGCAGTGCATAGGGCCTAGCGCTGCGCCGGGATGAACTGGGTCTCCTTGACCTCCTCCATCACCACGCAGCTCTTGGTCTGCGTCACGCCCGGCAGGCGCAGCAGGATGTCGCCCAGCAGGCTGCGGTACTGGCCGATTTCCTTGATCCGCGCCTTGACCATGTAGTCGAAATCCCCGGACACCAGGTGACATTCGAGCACCTGGGGCACGCACAGCACCTCGCGGCGGAAGTCCTCGAAGGTGCGTCCGGACTTGCTGGACATGCTGATTTCCACGAACACCAGCAGGCCCGCGTCCAGGGCGGCCGGCGACACCCGGGCGTGATAGCCGGTGATCACGCCGTCGCGTTCCAGGCGGCGCACGCGTTCGATGCAGGGCGTGACCGTCAGTCCCACCGCGTCGGCCAGTTCGGTCATCGACAGGCGGCCGTTCTGCTGCAGCAGATCCAGGATGCGGCGGTCGATCTTGTCCAGGGCATGGACGGATTCCTTCTGCACGCGCATGATCATTCTCCGGAACAGGGGATCGGGCGGGCGTCCGCGCGCGGAAATCCGGCCGGAAATCCCCGGGAAACGCCCTCGGTGCGGCGCACCAGGATTTTGTCCTGCGCCTCGGCGCCGGCTCCGCTCATTACTTGTATATTTTCATGAAAATATGATTTTTTCACAAAAATTTATCTGGGTACATTGCCTATCATCATGAAAAATTAATCCACTGAGGATACATCATGAAGGTTCTGGTTCTAGGGGCGGGCGTCGTGGGCGTCACGAGCGCCTATTACCTGGCCCGGCAAGGGCACGAAGTCACCGTCATCGACCGCGAAAACGGCACGGCGGAAGAAACCAGCTTCGGCAATGCCGGCCAGCTGTCCTTCGGCTATTCCTCTCCCTGGGCGGCGCCCGGCATCCCGCTGAAGGCGTTCAAATGGCTGTTCACGCCGCACGCCCCGCTGTCGATCCGGCCGGACGGCAGCCTGTTCCAGCTGCGCTGGATGCTGGACATGTGGCGCAACTGCACGCCCGCCCGCTACGCCGCCAACAAGGACCGCATGCTGCGCCTGTCGGCCTACAGCCGCCAGTGCCTGCACGCGCTCCAGGCCGACACCGGCATCCAGTTCGAAGGCCGGCGCCAGGGCACGCTGCAGGTCTTCCGCACCCAGAAACAGATGGACGACGCGCAGCGCGACGTCCAGGCCCTGAGCGAGGCCGGCGTCGCCCACGAACTCGTCGACGGCGACCGGCTGGTCCAGTACGAACCCGCGCTGGCCCAGGTCCGCCACAAGCTGGTGGGCGGCCTGCGCACGCCGGACGACGAGACCGGCGACTGCCGCCTGTTCACCCAGGCCCTGACCCGGCTGGCCGAGGCCGAGGGCGTGCGC
>CBFGXR010000030.1:0-12052 GCA_965652675.1 uncultured Castellaniella sp. | reverse complement strand
CCAGCGGGGCGACGGCGACGTCCAGCATGGAGAATTCCTCGCCCAGCATGTACTTGTTCTTCACCAGCAGGGGGGCCAGCTGGGACAGGCGGTCGCGGATGTTGGCGCGGGCCGCGTCACGGATCTTTTCGTCGGTGACGCCGCGGTTTTCCAGCGTGGACACGTGGACGAACAGTTCCTTTTCGAAGTTGTACAGGAACAGGCGGGTGCGCGCCCGCATGATCGGGTCGGCCGGCATCAGTTGCGGATGCGGGAAGCGCTCGTCGATGTATTCGTTGATGATGTTCGACTCGTACAGGACCAGGTCGCGCTCGACCAGGATGGGCACCTGGCCGTAGGGATTCATCACCGCGATGTCTTCGGGCTTATTGTACAGGTCGATGTCGCGGATTTCGAAATCCATGCCCTTTTCGAACAGCACGAAGCGGCAGCGTTGCGAGAAGGGGCAGGTCGTCCCGGAATAGAGCACCATCATGTCGTGGGTTCCAATGCAAAAAAAGACGAAGAACGCGCGGGGGCCTGAAAACGCAAGCCAGGCGTGGCAACGCCTGGCTGGCATCCCGGCCCGCGCGGCCGGAGGGGGTCATGCGCCCCGAGGGGCGCGGCCGACCTTAACGGACGTGCTTCCAGTATGCCGCATTCATGCGGATGGCGACAAACAGGAACAGGAACAGGAACAGCATGACCCAGACGCCGATCTGCTTGCGCAGCAGCTGGCCGGGTTCCGCCATCCAGCCCAGGAAGTTGCTGAGGTCGGCGACGTCGCTCTCGAACTTGCTGAAGGTCTTGGCATCGGCGGAGTCGAAGCGCGTGACGCGGGTGGCCTCGCCAGTGTAGTCCTTCAGGGACTCGGACTTGACGGTCGGGACGCCATCGGCGTCGTAGACCGTGGTGGTGCGTTCCCAGTGCTCGTTGCCCTGGGCGTCGGCGACCTGGTGGACCTCGATGTCGGTGAAGCTGCGCGGGCCTTCGAGCTGCCAGAGCACGTTGGGCATGCCGACGCTGGGGAAGACGACGTTGTTCCAGCCGGTCTTCCTGGTGGAATCACGGTAGAAGGTGCGCAGGTAGGTGTAGATGTAATCCACGCCGGACGGGCCGAAGTTGGTGCTCTTGGCGCGGGCGATCACGGACAGGTCCGGCGGCGCGGCGCCGAACCATTTCTTCGCGTCCTCGTGGGTCATGGAGACCGTCATCAGGTCGCCGACCTTCTCGCGGGAGAAAAGCAGGTTCTTCTTGATGTCGTCTTCCGTCAGGCCCAGGTCCATGAGCTTGTTGTAGCGCATGGAACTGGCGCTGTGACAGTTCAGGCAGTAGTTGACGAACAGTTTGGCGCCGTTTTGCAGGGCCGCCAGATCGGTGATGCGGTCGGGGGCGCGATCCAGGTGCGCGCCGCCCTCGGAGGCGAGGGCCAGCGTGCAGGTCAGGGACAGGGCCAGGGCACCGAGCAGTTTTTTCAGCATGATCTTTCCGTGACAGTCAGTGGTTCGGCCTTCAGTGGGCCCGGAAGGTGACGCGGTCGGGAACCGGCTTGAAGGTGCCCAGGCGGCTCCAGACGGGCATCGCCAGGAAGAACGCCAGGTAGATGACCGTGCCGATCTGCCCCATGAGCGTGGCGGCCGGAGAGACCGGCTGCGTGCCCAGCCAGCCGAGGATCAGGAAATCGACGATGAAGATCCCGTACAGGACCTTGTGCCAGTCGGGTCGGTAGCGGATGGACTTGACCGGGGACTGATCCAGCCACGGCAGGAAGAACAGGATGACGACGGCGCCGCCCATGGACACCACGCCCCAGAACTTGGCGTCCAGGACCTTCATCAGGATGGCGACCAGGATCAGGATGCCCGGCACGGCCAGACGCCAGATGCCGGAGAGCTTGCCCTTGGCGAACAGCACCACGGCGGCCAGCAGGGCGCCGGCGGCCAGCACCCAGGTGAAGTCGCTGGTGGTGGCGCGCAGCATGGTGTAGAACGGCGTGAAATACCAGACCGGCGCGATGTGCGGCGGCGTCTTCAGCGGGTCGGCCGGAATGAAGTTGTTGTATTCCAGGAAGTACCCGCCCATTTCGGGGCCGAAGAAGATGATCGCGGCGAACACGATCAGGAAGCCCGCCACGCCGACCACGTCGTGCACCGAGTAGTAGGGGTGGAACGGGATGCCGTCCACGGGGTGGCCGTGCTTGTCCTTCGGGCCCTGCTTGATTTCGACGCCGTCGGGGTTGTTGGAACCCACTTCGTGCAGGGCGATGATGTGCGCCACGACCAGGCCGATCAGCACCAGCGGGATGGCGATCACGTGGAAGGCGAAGAAGCGGTTCAGGGTGGCGTCGGACACGACGTAGTCGCCGCGGATGAACAGGGAAAGATCGGGGCCGATGAAGGGGATGGCCGAGAACAGGTTCACGATCACCTGGGCGCCCCAGTAGGACATCTGGCCCCAGGGCAGCAGGTAGCCGAAGAAGGCCTCGCCCATCAGGCACAGGAAGATGCCCACGCCGAAGATCCAGACCAGTTCGCGCGGCTTGCGGTAGGAGCCGTAGAACAGGCCGCGCAGCATGTGCAGGTAGACCACGACGAAGAACATCGAGGCGCCGGTGGAGTGCATGTAGCGGATGAACCAGCCGCCCGGCACTTCGCGCATGATGTATTCGACGGATTCGAAGGCGAAGCGCGCGTCGGGCTTGTAGTTCATCACCAGGAAGATCCCGGTGACGACCTGGATCACCAGCACCATCAGCGCCAGCGAACCGAAGAAATACCAGAAGTTGAAGTTTTTCGGAGCGTAGTACTCGGACATGTGCTCCTTGAACATTTTGGTGAGCGGGAAGCGGTTGTCCACCCAGCCCAGCAACCCGGTCGTCTCGACGTTTTTATCGGCCATGGAAGGCTCCTAGATTCAATATCGCAAAAGGATGAACGCGGGCGTCCATCAGGCCTTGTTGTCTTCGTCGACGCCGATGGTGATGCGGGTGCCGTCGGCGGAAAAGACGTAGGGCGGGATTTCGAGATTGTCAGGGGCCGGCTTGTTGGCGAACACCCGGCCGGCCAGGTCGAAGGTCGAGCCGTGGCAGGGGCAGAACCAGCCGCCCGGCCAGTCGTTGGGCAGCCCGGGCTGGGCGCCGGTCTGGAAGTGGGCGGTCGGCGAGCAGCCCAGGTGGGTGCAGATGCCGATGCAGACGAAGTATTCGGGCTTGCGCGAACGGTATTCGTTCTTTGCCCATTCCGGCGTGAAGCCGGGACGGTCGGACTGGGGATCGGCGAGTTCGGCGTCGTGCTTGGGCAGATCTTCGAGTTCGGCCTTCGTGCGGCGCACGATCCAGACCGGCTTGCCGCGCCATTCGACGGTCATCATCTGGCCTTCGGCCAGCCCGGAGATGTCGGCCTCGACCGGCGCACCGGCGGCCTTGGCTTTTTCGGAGGGAGCGAACGAACCGACGAAGGGAACGGCCGTGGCGACGCCGGCGACTCCGCCGAGCGTACAGGCCGAGGCGACCCAGAAACGGCGCGAAGGATCGGGGGGCAGGTTCGGGTCGACTGCGCCCTGCTCGTCGGACTGTGTCGGATGCTGACTCATTCTGTTATCCCTGGTTGCCGCCCCGGGGGCGGAGAGGTTTGAACGTGATCTGCCTGTGCGCGGGACCGCGAAACCGCCGCCCCACAAGGGTCTTCAACCGCGTATTATAGCGTTACGCCCAATGGGGTAAATGGATGGAGGCATACCGAAATGAGCGCAACAGGGGGTTTCATCAAAGAATTCCGAGAATTCGCCATCAAGGGCAACATGATGGACCTGGCCATCGGGGTCATCATCGGGGGCGCCTTCGGCAAGATCATCGACTCGGTCGTCAACGACCTGTTCATGCCCCTGATCAACTTCATCGTCGGCGGCAACGTCAATTTCGACAACCTGTTCTGGGTGCTGCGCCAGCCCGAGGGCTACGCCGGCGCCATGACGATGGCCGAACTGACCAAGGCGGGCGCGGTGGTGTTCGCCTGGGGACATTTCCTGACCATTTTCGTCAATTTCCTGCTGCTCGCCCTGGTGGTCTTCGTCATGGTGAAGCTGGTGAACAACGCCCGGCGCCGCTTCGAGGCCGAGCCGCCCCCGGAAGCCCCCGCCACCCCCGAGGACGTCCTGCTGCTGCGCGAGATCCGCGACGCCCTGAAGAAATAGGCCGCCGGCCCGGGCGCCGGCGCCACGCCCTAGACGGGATTGTCGATGTCGACGAACTCGCAGGGCACGCCGAAGCGGGCCTCGATGGCCGCTCCCAGGGCCCGGACCCCGTAGCGCTCCGTCGCGTGATGGCCGGCGCTGATGTAGGCCGCGCCCGTTTCACGCGCCAGATGCACGGTGGGTTCGGAGATTTCCCCGCTGACGTAGCAGTCCGCGCCCGCCGCCAGGGCGGCGTCCATCATGCCCTGGGCGGCGCCGGTGCACCAGGCCAGCCGCCGCACGGGCCGGCCGGGATCGCCGATCGCCAGGGGCTCGCGGCCCAGCCGGCGGGCGATGTCGGCGGCCAGCGCGCCCATCGTCATGTCCCGGGCGGGCGCGCCCAGCCAGACCAGGTCGTCGGGTCCGCAGCGCCGGGGCGCGCCGTCGGGACGGACATCCGGCACCCAGTCCATGACGCGCGCCAGCTGGGCGTTGTTGCCCCATTCCAGGTGGGCGTCCAGGGGCAGATGGTAGGCGAACAGATTGATCTCGCGCGCCATCAGGGCCGACAGGCGGCGGTGCTTGGGACCGCGGATGCAAGGATCCTCGTTCTTCCAGAACCAGCCGTGATGCACCAGGATGGCGTCGGCGTCGAGCGCGACGGCGGCCTCGATCAGGGCCTGCGAGGCCGTCACGCCGGTGACGACGCGGCGGATCCCGTCGCGCCCCTGGACCTGCAGGCCGTTCGGGCAATAATCACGGAAGCGTTCCGGCTGCAGCGTATCGTTCAGCCAGTCCGCCAGGGCCTGGCGGGATATCTGGACGCTCATCAGTATGCCTTTATTCGAGTGAGTCGATGTTCATTAGACGATTGTGGCTGATTTTCGCCCAGACCGTGACGGTCTGTCTGGGCATCCTGTTCCTGGTGGCCACCCTGCGGCCGCAATGGCTGCCGGGCGGGACGCCCGGGGTGGGCACGCCGCCCACCGCATCCGCGCCCGCGGCCGTCGCGGGCGCGGCGCCGTCCAGCTACGCCGCCGCCGTGGCGCGGGCCGCGCCGTCGGTGGTCAACATCTACACCGCCAAGCACGTGGACGTGCCGCTGGTGCCGCTGCCGGCCGACCCCAGGCTGGAACAGTTCCTGCGCGGCCTGCCGGGATTCACGCGGCGCGAGGCATCCACCAGCCTGGGATCGGGCGTGATCGTGCGGGCCGACGGCGCGATCCTGACCAATTATCACGTGATCGAAGCCGCCGACGCGATCGAGGTGCGCCTGCGCGACGGCCGCCGCGCCGCCGCGAAACTGGTCGGCGCGGATCCCGAAAGCGACCTGGCGGTGCTGAAGATCGACCTGCCGGACCTGCCCGCGATCGCCTTCGACCCCGACCCTTCGGTGCGCGTGGGCGACGTGGTGCTGGCGATCGGCAATCCGTTCGGCGTGGGCCAGACCACGACCCAGGGCATCGTGTCCGCCGTGGGGCGCAACCGGCTGGGGCTGAACACCTACGAAGACTTCATCCAGACCGACGCCGCCATCAACCCCGGCAATTCGGGCGGCGCGCTGATCGACACCCGGGGCGAACTGGTCGGGATCAACACGGCGATCTATTCCGAGACCGGCGGATCGCTGGGCATCGGCTTCGCCATCCCGGCGGCCGCGGCCCACCACATCCTGGACGAGATCCTGGCGCACGGCCGCGTGCGGCGCGGCTGGCTGGGCCTGGAGCCCCAGGACATCACCCCCGACCTGGCGCGGGCCTTCGGCCTGAAGGACACGCGCGGCGCCATCGTCGCCCGCATCCTGCCAGGCGGCCCGGCGGCGCGCGCCGGGGTGCGGGTGGGCGACGTCATCCGCTCGCTGGACGGCCAGCCCGTGGAAGACGCCTACGACCTGGTCAACCGGCTGGCGCCCCTGCCGACGGACTCGACGGCCCGGCTGGCGCTGCTGCGCCAGGGCCGGACCCTGACGCTGGACGTCAAGGTCGGGGTCCGCCCGCCCGCGCGCGGGCCGGCACGCTGAGGACCGACACACGCCTGTCATCTTCCTTGCCTAGACTGCGGGCTCCTCCCTCCGTTTCACAGGAAGAGCCTCATGTCCCTGCTCCGCCCCTCCATTCTGGCCGCGATGATCGGCTGCGCGCCCTGGGCCGTCATGGCCCAGCAGGAGTCGCCCGCCGTCCTGCAAAGCCACGCCGTGCTCCCGGCCGCCAGCTTCGTGGCGCCGCCCGCCGACGCGCCCGCCGACCTGAAGGTCTCGGGCAAATACACCAGCGGGGTCCGGGTCGAGGCCCCCGGTTCGGTCATGGGCCTGTCGGCCGACCGCGCCACCGGCATCGCCCTGCCCGTCAAAGGCCAGATCCGCCAGGGCCATTCGGGCGTCAAGGTCATGCCCGACGGCACCGTCTGGGTCCTGACCGACAACGGCTTCGGCAGCAAAGCGAACTCCATGGACGCCATGCTGTACCTGAACCGGTACCGCGTCGACTGGCAGGCCGGCACGCTGGCGCCGCAGGACACGGTATTCCTGCGCGATCCGGACCGCAGGATTCCCTTCCGCATCGTCCATGAGGACACCGCCGAACGCTACCTGACCGGCTCCGACCTGGACACCGAAAGCTTCCAGCCGATCGGCGGGCATTTCTGGATCGGCGATGAATTCGGCCCCTACCTGGTGAAGACCGACCGCTCGGGCAAAGTGCTGGCCCTGTTCGAAACCCAGGTCGACGGACGGACCGTCCGCTCGCCCGACCACTATGCCGTGGCCACGCCCGGCGCCCCGGGCCAGACCTACCAGGGCGTGGCGCTCAAACGCTCGAAAGGCTTCGAGGGCATGGCGGCGTCGAAGGACGGCAAGTTCCTCTATCCCCTGCTGGAAGGCCCGCTCTGGGACGAAAAGGCGCAGGCCTGGGAACAGGCGGACGGCAAGACGGTCCTGCGCATCCTGGAATTCAGTGTCGCGGACGAGCGCTGGACCGGCCGCTCGTGGCGCTATCCGCTGGAAGGCGCGGACCATGCCATCGGCGACTTCAACATGATCGATGCCACGACCGGCCTGGTGATCGAACGCGACAACGGCGAAGGCACGCCCGACAAGGCCTGCGAAAAGGGTGCCGACACGAAGACCTGCTTCTCGAACCTGCCCCGCTTCAAGCGCGTCTACAAGATCGAGTTCTCGGACGCGAACGCGGGCCAGGCGGTGCGCAAGCTGGCCTACGTGGACCTGCTCGCCATCCAGGACCCGGACAGGAAGGCGCGCAAGCCCCTGACGGACGGCGTGCTGCGGTTCCCGTTCTTCACCATCGAGAACGTCGACGTCGTGGACGCCGAACACATCATCGTCGGCAACGACAACAATTTCCCGTTCTCGTCCAGCCGGGAACCGAACCGCCAGGACGACAACGAGTTCGTGCTGCTGCGCACCCCGGAACTGCTGCGGAGCCGATAAAGCCATGAAACCCTTCGATCTCGACGACATCCCCGCCAACCCCTCGACGGCGGAATCCCTGGACCGGATCCTGGCGCGGCTGGACGGCCGCCGCCGTTTCCTGAAGGGCGGCCTGGGCCTGGGCGCCGTGGGCTTCCTGGGCGGCCTGCTGCCGGCCGCGCGGGCGCTGGCGGCCGACGCGGGCCAGGCCGCCGCCTCCCTGGGCTTCCGGGCGGTCCCCATGAGCACGGCGGACACCGTGGCGGTGCCCGAAGGCTACGCCCATGCCGTCCTCAACCGCTGGGGCGATCCGCTGACGGCGGCCGCGCCGGCCTTCAAGGGCGACGCCAGCGACGACGGCGAGGCCCAGGCCGCGCAGGTCGGCTACAACCACGACGGCCTGCATTTCTTCCCCATCGACGGCAAGGACGGCGTGTCGGGCAGCAGCACGGAGGGCCTGCTGGTCACCAACCACGAATACGTCACGCCCCACTACTTCTTTCCCAAGGGCGTGCAGCCTGGCGGGGAAGGCTGGTCGCTGGACTGGATCCGCAAGGCGCAGCACGCCCAGGGGGTGTCCGTCGTCCACGTCCGCCTGGATGCCCCGGGCCACTGGCGGCGGGTGGAAGATTCGTCCTACAACCGCATGATCCACGCCAACACCCCGATCCGCATGACCGGCCCCGCCGCCGGCCACGCCCTGCTGCGCACGCAGGCGGACCCCGAAGGCACGCGGGTGCTGGGCACCTTCGGCAACTGCGGCAACGGCTGGACGCCCTGGAACACCTACCTGACCTGTGAAGAGAACTTCACCGATTACTTCGGCACCGGCGGCCGCGCCGCCGGGCAGGCGGACTACCCGGACGAGGCCTACCGCCGGCACATGCAGCGCTACAAGGGCGGCGGCAAGACCGCCGATCCGGAATACGCCTGGGACACGCACGACGCCCGCTTCGACTGGACGCGGGAGCCCAACGAATACAACCGCCACGGCTGGATCGTCGAGATCGATCCCTTCGACCCCTCGGCCGAGCCCCGCAAGCTGACCGCCCTGGGCCGCTTCAAGCACGAGAACGCCGCCCTGACGCTCGCCGACGACGGTCGGGTCGTGATCTACATGGGCGACGACCAGCGCAGCGAATACATCTACAAGTTCGTCTCGGAAGACGCGTACCGCCCCGGCGCGGACGGCAACAGGACGCTGCTGGAACGCGGCACCCTGCACGTGGCCCGCTTCGGCGCCGACGGCAAGGGCGCCTGGATCCCGCTGACGCTGGACACGCTCGACACGGACGGCCGGCGCCTGGGCGAACGCTTCGACGAAAGCCTGGGCGAACTGCTGATCCGGACGCGGCAGGCCGCCGACGCCGTGGGCGCCACGCCCATGGACCGGCCGGAATGGATCGCCGTGCATCCGCGCACCGGGGAGGCCTACGCCACCCTGACCAACAACACCGATCGCGGCAGCGGCAAGGCGCGCTGGCCGGACGGCCCGAAGCATCCCGGCGCCGACGCGGCCAACCCGCGCGACAAGAACATCTACGGCCACATCGTGCGCTGGCGCGAAGCGGGCCGGGATCCGCGCGGCACGGCGTTCGAATGGGACATCTTCGCCCTGGCCGGCAACCCGACCCGCTACGCGGACGGCGACCCGCGCCGGGGATCGGCCAACATCTCCGCCGACAACACCTTCAACAGCCCCGACGGACTGGGCTTCGACGCCCAGGGCCGCCTGTGGGTCCTGACGGACGGCAACTACAAGAACGACGGAGACTACGAGGGCCAGGGCAACAACCAGATGCTGGTCGCCGATCCGGTCTCGGGCGAACTGCGCCGCTTCCTGACCGGCCCGAAGGGCTGTGAAGTCACCGGCATCACCTGGACGCCGGACCAGCGCTTCGTCTTCGTCAACATCCAGCACCCGGGCGAGGGCCCGGACCTGGACAAGGCCCAGGCCGAGCCGCTCTCGGTCTCGACCTGGCCGGACGGCCCCCGGGCGGCGCGGCCGCGCCCCGCGACGGTCGTGATCTGGAAAAAGGACGGCGGCGTGGTCGGCAGCTGACGGGGCCGTGGCGGGGCCGGCGATCCTTGACCCCCATCAATACGGGGAATTAATGACCATGTTTTCATTGTGGATATAGACACTCCACAAGGGGAACACCATGAAGAAGCACGCCACCCTCCTCCTGGCGGCCGGGCTCGCCCTGGGCGGATCCGCCGCCCTGGCCGCCGGCGCGCCCGACGCCGACGCCGTGCGGCAGACCGCGCGGCAGTTCTTCCAGCCGATCCCCACGGCCGAGGCCGTGATCCAGGAACGCGGCATCTCCCCGGACAGCATCGAACTGGGCCGCTGGCTGTTCTTCGAGCCGCGCCTGTCGCGCAGCCACATCATCAGTTGCAACACCTGTCACAGCGTCGGCACGGGCGGGGCCGACAACATCCAGACCTCGATCGGCCACGGCTGGCAGCACGGGCCGCGCAACTCGCCGACCGTGCTCAACGCGCTGTTCAACGGCGCCCAATTCTGGGACGGCCGCGCCGCCGACCTGAAGGAGCAGGCGAAGGGGCCCGTGCAGGCCAGCGTCGAGATGAACAACACCCCGGACCAGGTCGAGGAAACGCTCAAGAGCCTGCCGGAATACGTCGCCCTGTTCCAGAAGGCCTATCCGAAGGACAAGGACCCGGTCAATTTCGAGAACATGGCCCACGCCATCGAGGCCTTCGAAAGCACGCTGTTGACCCCCGGCTCGAAGTTCGACCGGTTCCTGGCCGGCGCCGACAGCCTGGACGAGATCGAGATCAAGGGCCTGGACCTGTTCATGAGCAAGGGCTGCGTGGCCTGCCACCAGGGCATCAATGTCGGCGGCCAGGGCTATTTCCCCTTCGGGGTGGTGAAGAAGCCCGGCGCGGAGATCCTGCCGCCCGACGACAAGGGCCGCTTCACCGTGACCCACACCGCCAGCGACGAGTACGTGTTCCGCGCGGGACCGCTGCGCAACATCGCCCTGACCGCGCCCTACTTCCACAGCGGCGACGTCTGGTCGCTGGAACAGGCCGTGGCGATCATGGGGTCCAGCCAGTTGGGCCAGGAACTGAATGACGGCGAGGTCAAGGCCATCGTCCGTTTCCTGCACACCCTGACCGGCGAGCAGCCCCAGGTGGTCTATCCCACCCTCCCGCCGAGCACGGCCGCCACGCCCCGGCCGCAGAAGTAGCCCGTCCGCCGGCGCGGGCCGGTCCCCGAGGCGGCAACTCCCTTTGCGCCTACGGGATTGGCCCGCGCAGGGCGGACCGCCGTTGCGCGGTCCGCCAATCCTTGGCCGCCTGGCGCCGGAACGCGGCGCCAGGCGGTTTTCTCGCCGGGACACGCAAGCCGCCGGATGCCCGCGCCGACGGGATCGGCTCAGGGAACCCGAAGCGGGCGCTCGGCCAGGATTTCATAAAAGGAACCGTCCGGACGCGGGGCCGAAGCCACCAGTACGCAGCGGCGCGGCGTCCAGTCCAGGGGTTCGGGCGCCGGCAGCGTGTCCAGGCCGCCCGGCCCCGCCCGGCGCAGCAGCGACACGTGCGGCCGGAAGGGTTCATCCGGCCGGGCGTGGCCCCGCCGCGCCAGCGCCCGCCACAGCCACCCGTGCAGCGCATCCAGCCAGGGCGGCGGCGCCGACGGGCCGGCCCAGACGATTTGCGGACCGCGAAAGCGCCCGTAGCGGTCCAGGCGCAAAGTTCCGCCGATCAGGGCGGCGTCATCCAGCAGGGCCGACAGTTCCGCCACCCGCTCGCGGGACACCGTGCCGAGGAAGGCCAGGGTCAGATGCAGGGTGTCGGGCCGCATGACGCGGCCACCGCACGCCGCGTGAGCCCGGCGTGCCCAGCCGGACAGGGCGCCGGCGGTCCCGGCGTCCGGCCACAGGGCGAAGAACACACGCCGGCCAGCGGCGTCATCCCGCGACACGCCGGCCGGAGGGGCCGTCATGATCCCTCCGGCGCGGGCGATGTCTCCGCCCCGTTCGCGTCGTCCTCGTGCAGCCCGAGGATCGTCCAGCCCGCGGCGGGCTGCAGTTCCTGATCCAGGGTGAACGGCTGCGCATAGCCCTTGGGGTTCAGCGCGAACAGCGGGATCGCTGGACGGTCCGGCCGCGCGGCCAGGTACTGCGCGAAATCGAAGCTGTCCGACAGGCGCGTGGCCTTGACCCGGGCGCCGGCCGCCAGCAGGGCGGACAGCTTCCAGTAGCCCAGGTCCGGAGCGAACAGGGTGCGGCCGCGATAGGCCGCGTCCAGCAGATGTTTTTCGGACTGGCCGGCGTCCCGCGACCGGGGCAGGCTGAAGATCTTGCGCTTGCCGAAGTCGTCGCGGGCGCGCGCCGTGATCAGCTGGTTCACGTCGTCGCGCACGCCCAGGGCCAGCAGGCGCCCCAGGCCGGTGGTGTCGAGGTTGCGCTGGGCATGCTGGGAAACCGGGCTGCCATGGTAGGAGGGCAG